>DASWVS010000179.1:0-3523 GCA_036401135.1 Fimbriimonas sp. | reverse complement strand
GACCTCGCACGGCACGTACACGTCGGGCAGAAAGACCATCTCGATCTTCAGCACCCCGTCGCCGCGGCACGCCTCGCACCGGCCCCCCTTGACGTTGAAGCTGAACCGGCCGTTCTTGAACCCTCGGATCTTCGCGTCCTGCGTCAGCGCGAACAGCTCGCGGATCATGTCGAAGGTGCCGGTGTAGGTCGCGGGGTTCGAACGGGGGGTGCGGCCGATCGGCGACTGGTCGATGTCGATGACCTTGTCGAAATGCTCCAACCCCTCGACCGAGTCGTGCGGCTCCCAGACGGTACGGGTGCCGTAAACCTCGTACATCAGGCGGGGGAAGAGGGTGTCCTGGATCAAGGTCGACTTTCCCGAGCCGGAGACGCCGGTGACGCAGACGAAGACCTTGAGCGGAATCGCCACATCGATCCCCCTCAGGTTGTTCCCCCGCGCGTTGCGGACCAAGATCCAACCGTCGCTCGACACCGCACAGGAGTCTACCATCCCATCGCCTGGCGGCACGATTTCTAATAATTGTTGTAGCAACTATTGACAAAGCAAGAAGCGAGCCTTATAATGATTGCAAAGGAAATAGTTACCGATGCAAACATTTCTGCCGCAGACCCGTTCGAAACCCGCTGCCGACGCCATCCGAGAGCGCGTCTCTATCCGCCGCTACACCGCACAGCCGGTTACTGACCGGGAACTGCGCGAGGTGCTCGAGTTGGCGGGCCATGCGCCTTCCGCCTTCAATCTGCAGCCGTGGCGCTTCGTGGCGGTTCGGAGCCGGGAGGACAAGGACCTTCTTCAGAAAGCCGCCTTCGACCAGCCCCAGGTCGGTTCGGCGCCCGTTGTGCTCGCGCTCGTGAGCGACATGGAGGACACGATGGCGCGTCTGGAGGAAACCGTCCATCCGGGCGTTCCGGAGGAGAAGCGCCGAGCTTCCGTGGAGTACCTGAAGTCGACCTACGGCAACATGTCCGTCGAGGACCGCGCGTCATGGGGGCTCGGGCAAACGTACATCGCCCTCGGATACCTGCTGATCGCCCTCGAGTCGCTGGGTTTCGGCTCGTCGCCGATGCTCGGATTCGACGACGCTCAGGTGAAGAAGCTCTTGGGCCTTCCCGAACACGCCCGGATTGCCGCCCTCGTCGCCTTTGGCCGACCCGCCGAGGAGGGGTACCCGAAGCACCGTTTCGAGGTGGACTCGATCAGTCGGATTGTCGAGTGACGGCGGCCTTCGGATCAGTAAACTGCCGGCATGGAGAAACGGACGATTGGCGGCCGGCAGGTTGGCATGATCGGGTTGGGATGCATGGGGATGAGCCATGCTTACGGACCTTCCGACGAGGGTGAGTCGCTGGCGGTGCTGGACCGCGCGCTGGAACTCGGGTGCGACTTCTGGGACACCGCCGACATGTACGGAGCCGGCAAGAACGAGCTCCTGATCGCCAAGAGGCTGGGCAAAGTTCGCGAGAGGGTGTTCCTCTGCACCAAGTTCGGCAACGTCTTCGACCGATCGCTCACCTCCCACCAGGACCAGGTGCAGTCCGATTCGCCTTGGATCGTGGACGGCACTCCGGAGTACGTGCGCAAGTGCATCGATAACAGCCTGACGCGGCTCGGGACCGACCACATCGACCTCTACTATCAGCACCGGGTCGATCCCGCGGTCCCGATCGAGGACACGGTCGGCGCCATGGCCGAACTGGTGAAGCTGGGCAAGGTCCGCTACCTTGGCCTGAGCGAGGCCTCGGCGGAGACGCTGAGGCGGGCCCACAAGGTGCACCCGATCACGGCTCTGCAGACGGAGTACTCGCTTTGGACCCGAGACGTGGAGGAGGAGATCCTGCCCGCCTGCCGCGAACTGGGCGTGACGTTCGTTCCCTACTCCCCCCTGGGTCGCGGCTTCCTCACCGGCGAGATCCGATCGCCCGAGGACCTGCCGGAGGACGACTGGCGCCGCCAGAACCCTCGCTTCCAGGGAGAGAACTTCCAGAGGAATCTCGAGTTGGTGGAGACGGTTCGGCAGATCGCGGAGCGGAACAAGGCCACCCCGGCGCAGGTCGCCCTCGCGTGGGTGCTGACGCGCGGAGACGACATGGTTCCCATTCCCGGAACCAAGCGCCTGAAGTACCTGGAGCAGAACGTCGCCGCGGCGGATCTCGTGCTGCCGGACGAGGACAAGGCCGCGCTGGAGGGGCTGCAAGCATCCGGACATCGCTACCCGGAGGTCGCCCGGCGTTTCCTCAACGGATAGATGTCACGCCCCGGGTCGGGCAGGCGGTGCCGGCGCCCTCAGACCGGGCGCGAGGAAACCGGTGACCGCCGCTCCCGCGGGATCTCGATCTCCCGTTTGCCGGTGAGGTACTCCGCCGTCAAGCAGCCGCTCTTCGTGAACTGGTCGACGGGGCCCTCTGCGACCACCTTTCCGCCGTGCTCGCCCGCGCCGGGACCGAGTTCGAGCAGCCAGTCGGCTTCGAGCATCGTCTCCTCGTCGTGCTCGACCACGAGCACGGTGTTGCCGAGGTCCCTCAGTCGCTTGAGCGTCTCGATCAGCTTGCGGTTGTCCCTCTGATGGAGCCCGATCGAGGGCTCGTCCAGGATGTAGAGACAGCCCATGAGTCCGGATCCGATCTGCGTGGCGAGCCGGATCCTTTGCGCCTCGCCTCCGGCCAGCGTTCGGGCGTTGCGGTCCAAGGTCAGGTATCCCAGCCCAACGTCCTTCAGGAATCGCAGCCGCTCCAGCACCTCTTTGATCGCCCGCTCTCCGATCGCCATCTGCCGCCGGTTCAGCTTGGATGGGAGCCCTTCGAAGAAGAGGAGAGAGTCGTCGATCGACAGGCCCGTCACCTGCGACATGTCGCGACCGCCCACCTTCACGCTCAGCGCCTCGGGCTTTAGCCTGCGCCCCTGGCAGACGTGGCACGGTTTGGTCGACATGTACTGCTGGAGATCGTTCTTGATGTATTCGCTCTCGGTCGACTCGTACTTCTTGCGCAGCGAGGCGACCACGCCGTCCCATTTGGTCTGGAACTGGCGTTGGCCGCGCGAGTACCGCATCGTGACGGTGATCGGGTTGGGAAGCCCGTTCCAGACCGCTTCGAGCTTGTCCTTCGGAATCTCGCTCACAGGCCTCGAAGCGTCGAAGCCGCACGCTCTGCCCACGGCGTCGAGCATCTCCGGCCACCACTCCTTGATTTCGCCAGACTTGTAGATGAAGGGGAGGATCGCGCCGTTGCGGAGCGGCTTCTTCGGGTCGGGGCAGATTAGGTCTGGGTCGAACTCGGTCTTGGTGCCGAGTCCTGCGCATTCGGGGCACGCGCCGTAGGGGGAGTTGAAGGAGAAGAGGCGGGGTTCGAGCTCGGGGAGCGAGTAGCCGCAGACCGCGCAGGAGTAGGATTCTGAGAACAGGAGGTCCAGGACACCAGCCTTCGATTGCGCTTCCGGGTCGTCCTGTTGCACGGCGATCGACTGGATCTGCTCGGGCAGTTCAACCCCCTTCGGGGCTTCGATCGACAGCGAGACAAGTCCC
>DASWVS010000178.1:0-3260 GCA_036401135.1 Fimbriimonas sp. | reverse complement strand
GATGATCGCAATCACCACCAAAAGTTCGATAAGAGTAAACGCGCGTTGCTTCATTGCAGTACCTCTTCTTTCAGATCGAATGGGAGCGTTCATAGTGAAAACGACGCTACCATCCGCCACTATACGACAGACCTTTCCGTCACGGAAGCTTAACGTGACGGAGGAAACCTTAACCGGTCGCTAATCCCGGGCGGCCGGGATTCCTTGGAGCGCTAGCGCCGTCGCCGGTGCACCACAATGCCGTCGAGGCCGAGCCAGTTTGGGGCGGTGGACCGGAACCGGATCCGGTGCTCTCCCGCCGAAAGCTTGCGGTACGGCAGAACGGCCTCGAAATAGGGCGTGAACCCCCAGTGGTGCAGGTCGAAGGTGCCGGCCTGGGCTTCGTCGACGAACGACTCGACCTTGCCCGCATCCCACCGCCGCGTCAGCAGCAGGAGGATCTCGTACTCGTCCTCCCGGTCGACCGTGAACGGCACCGACAGCTCTTGGCCGGCGGCCGTGGCGACCCATTCGAGCTGCTGGCCCTTGCTCAGCCCGTTCGCCTTTTGCACGTTCACGTCGCCGCCGGTCGCTTTGACGGATTCGACCAGCGACTCGCCCTGCACCATCGTGCGGAAGTCGAACGGCAGCCGCTCGAAGGCGGGCGGAAGGGAAGGGAACGGCTTGTGCGGCTCGGCCTGGTACCAGAACGCCACCGAAGAGAAGTCGTCCGCCCGCTCGTTGTTGTTCCCTTCCTTGCCGAACTCGACCCCCTTGTGCTCGAAGTCCATGCGCAGCGAGCGGCGGAACCGGACCGGGTCCGGAACGTGCCAGCGGTACATGGTGGCGCGGCTCCCTTCCAGCACGGAGCATCCGCTGTAGTGCCCGCTCTCGCGGTGGACTCCCCAGGCCTGGAGAAAGTAGTCTTCCATCCCCGTCCCCTTCAGCCTCGGTTCCCGCTCTCCGTCGACGGTGAAGAAGTCGTCACCCTCGCCCCACCAGCCCCCGCTGTTCGCGCGGACGCTCAGGACGGTCCCGACATAGTGGCCGCGCCCGGAGACGTCGGCGACGAGATGGTCGGCGCCGGGACGCGTGGGGAACGTCTGGCGATAGCTGGCATGGAAGTACGCAGCGTCTCGCGCGACCGGCCCCTTCTCCCAGTCGACCATATAGTAGAAGCCCCAGGTCGCCTCGCTCCCCTCGTTCGCGACCTCGACTCGAGCCGATTTACGGAATGGCATCGGCCAAACGCAGCTTCGGGACCGTCCGCCCGCCACCGACCGGACGGGGAGCGAGTCGAAGCCCGAGTCCATGCCGTGCCCGACCCCGAAGAAATCTCCGATCGGTGCTTCTACGGAAGGGTTCTTCTCGCCGTCCCAGTAGATCCGGATCGTCATCAGGCTCGGGTAGCCGGGCTCCGACGGGAGCACCGTCATCCAGATCCGTTTGATCGTCCCGGGACCTTCGAGGTCGGCGAGCACGTGGCTTTTGCCGGGCAGGATCGGCCGGAAGTCGACGTTCGAGTTCCGCCAGTCCTCCGCCGTGGACGACGAGCGCATCGTCCTGCCCTCCTGCAGCCGCCACAGATCGTCCAGCCCCTGCCCCTGGCATACGCCCAGAACGACCAAGACGAACGACGCGGCCCACTTCGTGCAAACCATTCCTCTATCCTCCCTCCTTTAGCGCCGGCTTCGCTGGGCGAGCACCGCCAGAGCGATGATCGCACCGGTCAGAATCAGCCTCGTCGACTCGGGCACCGCGTTGATGCTCAGGATCTTCTCCAGGTAGCCGATCGTCAGCATGCCGATCAGCGTCAGGCCGACGCCTCCGCGCCCACCCATCAGCGACGTGCCGCCGATGACGACGATCGCGATCGCCGTCAGCTCGTAGCCCGCTCCCGCCTCCGGGTCGCCCTGTTGCTCCTGCGCCGCCTGAGCGATGCCTGCCACCGCCGCGAAGAGCCCGCTCATCACGTAGGCGGCCAGCTTCGCCTTCATGACCGGAACGCCGGAAAGGCGCGCCGCCTCCTCGTTGCCGCCGATCGCATAGAGCTCCCGCCCCCACCGGTGTCGGCTCAACAGGACCCAGGTCAGGGCGAAGCAGACGAGGAAGATCACCGACACCATCGAGACGTTGTCGCCGAGCACCCGCGAGTCGATCGCCCGGAACACCTGCGGCACCTCGACGTAGCGGAAGGTTCCCTCAGCCCCCGCGATCGCGGTCGAGACCTTCTCACCGCCGCTGATCGTCTTCGCCAGGCCTCGTGCCGTCACCATCACCGCGAGCGTGGCGATGAACGGCTGAAAGCGGCCCCACGACGCGAGAATGCCCGAAACGCCCCCGCCCAGAGCCCCGATCGCCAGGCTCGCCGGGACCGCCAACCACGGCGACCAGTCCCAGTGCAGGCAGGCGAGAGAGAAGAACACCGCCACCAGCGCCAGCACGCTCCCCACCGCGAGATCGATGCCACCCGTGATGACGACCAGCGTCATGCCGCAGGCGAGGCAGCCGTACACCGAGATCTGTCGGAGGGCGTCCCGGTGCGTACCCAGCTTGAAGAACGCGCCGTCGGCGTTGAAGATCAGGCCGCAGGCGAGCACGAGCGCCAGCGCGATCAGCGCGCGTACGGCGGGCGTCGCCAGCCATCGCATCGGCGAACGCGTTCCTCCTTCATCGGCGACCAAGGCGGTTTCGGGAGCGGTGTCGGTCTTCATGCGACGTTCATGGCGGCCTGGACGACACGGTCGGCGTCGGCCTCTTCTCGCGACATCTCGGAAACGACCCTCCCCCGGTGCATCACCAGGATCCGGTCGCAAAGGAGCATCAGCTCCGGAAGCTCGCTGGTGATCAGCAGGATCGCCATCCCCTCAGTCTTCCATCCTTCGATCAGGCTGTAGATCTCGCGCTTCGCGTTGATGTCGATCCCGCGCGTCGGCTCGTCGAGCAGCAGAACCTGAGGATCGGTCTGGACCCACTTCGCCAAGGCGACCTTTTGCTGGTTGCCGCCGCTGAGTTCGCCCACCGGCATGTCCAGCGACGCCGCCCGGATCTTCAGGCGCTCGGCGAGCGACCTCGCGGCGCGGTCTTCGAGGCGCGGCCGCCGCCATCCGCCTCTTGCGAGGCGCGGCAGGTCGGCGAGGGTCGCGTTGGCGGCTACCGAAAGCGGCAGCACGAGCCCGCTCGCCTTGCGGTCGCTCGTCAGGAGGGCGACGCCGCTGCGGATCGCGTCGTCGGGCCGGTCGAACCGGACCGGCTTGCCCTGAATCGCCACCTCGCCCTTC
>DASWVS010000177.1:0-3190 GCA_036401135.1 Fimbriimonas sp. | reverse complement strand
TAGTTGTGGTGCTCGATCTCGCGTCGTAGTTCGTCTGCCAGCTTCTCCAGGTCGGACACGGTCGGCAGAATACCGAATCGCCTACTCTTCCAAGGCGGCGTTGAGGATCCCGTCCGCCACGAAGATCGGCGAACTGAACCGGACCGCCATGGCAATCGCGTCGGAGGGCCGCGCGTCGATCTCGAGCTCTTCCTCTCCGCGTCGGAGGTAGAGCTTGGCGTAGTAGATCGTGTTCCAAAAGTCGTCGATGACCACCCGATCCAGGTCTGCCTCGAACCGCTCGACGACGTTCTTGATGAGGTCGTGGGTCATGGGGCGGTCGGGGCGCCTACCTTCCAGGGCAACCTGGATCGCCGCCGCCTCCGCCGGCCCGATCATGATGGGCAGTCGGCGCTCGTCGTCGCTCAGGAGCACGAAATGAGAGATCGAGCCGTTGCTTTCGGCGGCGAACACGCCCTCGATCCTGACCTCCATCAACTCTCCCATCGACCCCCGCTCGTGGGCGGTGTCCCCGTCCCCGTAGGGGAAGAAGGGAGGCGGCTCGTCGAGGTTCTCCGGGCCTTCCGGGTCTTCGTACTCTTCTGGCATTTCGATTAGAATACCTACGCCTGTTTGACCGCGATCTTGCACGTCTCGCCGAGGCTTTTCTGACGAACTTGGGGCGGGAACCGGAAATTTCGGGTCCCGCCCCGCCAGCCGCTGACCCTAGACGGTGGCTTTCGTCCGCGCGACGACGCTCTCGATGAACGAGGCGTTGTTCGGCGTCCGCTTGAGGAGTTTGATCATCGAGTCGGTGGCTTCGACGCTGTCCTTTTGGTTGGCCAGGAGCCGGTGCAGCTGTACGACGCCCTCGAGCTCCTCCTTGGAGAACAGAAGCTCCTCGTGGCGGGTGGAGGACCGTTTGACGTCGATCGCCGGCCAAATGCGCCGCTCGGCCAGGTCTCGATCGAGCACGATCTCCATGTTGCCCGTGCCTTTGAGCTCCTCGAAGATCGACTCGTCCATCTTGGATCCCGTGTCGATCAGCACCGAGGCGATGATCGTGAGCGATCCTCCCTCTTCGATGTTGCGGGCGGCGCCGAAGAACCTGCGTGGCCGATAGAGGGCTGCCGGATCGAGGCCGCCGGTGAGGGTACGGCCCGAGGGGTTGATCGTAAGGTTCGAAGCGCGGGAGAGCCGCGTGATCGAGTCCAGCAGGATGACCACGTCGCGACCGGTCTCGACCAGGCGCTTCGCCTGTTCCAGACAAAGGTCGGTGACGCGCATGTGGTGGTCGGGCGGCTCGTCGAAGGTGGAGCTGATCACCTGTCCGCGCACCGACCGCCGCATGTCGGTGACCTCCTCCGGCCGCTCATCCACGAGGAGAACCATCAGGTAGACCTCGGGGTGGTTTGCGGTGATCGCGTTCGCGATCGTCTTCAGGATCGTGGTCTTGCCGGCTTTGGGCGGAGACACGATGAGGCCGCGCTGCCCCTTGCCGATCGGCGCCAAGAGGTCGATGATGCGCGACGTGATGTTGTCGGGCATCGTCTCCTGCTTGATCCGCTCGTTCGGATAGAGGGGGGTGAGCTCGTCGAAGAACTTCCGCCTCTGCATCTCGGGAGCGGCGGTGCCGTATCCGTTGACGCTCTCGACACGCAGCATCCCCTGGTACTTCTCGCCCTCCTTCGGGAGGCGGACCAGGCCGAAGACGGTGTCGCCGGCGCGCAGGTTGAACTTCTTCACCTGGCTCTGGGAGACATAGACGTCGGTCGGCGAAGGTTGGTAGTTCTCGCGGCGCAGGAAGCCGTATCCGTCCGGCAGGATCTCCAGAACGCCCTTGGCATAGGCCGAATCGGGGTTGGCGTGCTGGAGGAGCTTCTCGATGAGCTCGTGCTTCAAAAGCGATTTGGGGTCGGCCTTCGCCGTCTTGGCCGCTTTGACCAAGGTCGCGGGCGTCATCGCATCGAAATGGTTGAAGTCGATCTCGGGCAGAGATTCGAGGTCGATCGGATCCGCTTTGGGCAGGCCGCCCTCTCCGCCGCGGCTTCTGCCGCGGCGCCGGCCCGAACCGCCGCCTCCGCCTTGCTTGGGGGGTCGAAATTGATGGGTCATGTTGCTCCTGACGCGAAGTGGAGATAGATGGAGGACCCGATCCAGCCGACTAAGGTGAGCTTAGCGCCGGCTCGTCTACGGGAGGAATCACCCTTCGCTGAGGATGGCGATGTACGGGAGGTTGCGATAACGCTCCGCGTAATCTAGACCGTATCCTACCACGAATTCGTTCGGAATCTCGAAACCAATATATTCGACCGGCGTCGGCACCGTTCTCGCCTCCGGTTTGGAGAGGAGGGCGACGACCCGCAGCGACTTCGGCCTTCGAGTGGCGAGAAGCTCCCGCAGATGGCTCAGGGTCTGACCTGAATCCACGATATCTTCGACAAGAAGGACGTTCAGCCCCTCGATATTGATGTCGAGATCTTTCCTAATTTGAACGACGCCGGTCGAAGTCTTGCCGGTTCCATAGCTGCTCGTCTGCATGAAGTCGATGCTTGTTTCGCACTTCAGGCGTCGTGCCAGGTCGGAAAGGAAATGCAGGGAACCCTTGAGGATGCCAACGAGGAGGACCGGTTCCTCCCCTATTTCTTGGTCGATCCGCTCCGCGAGTTCGGTGACCTTGTCCTGGAGGACTTCCTCGGAGATAAGCGGCTCGAACGTGGGCACGGGCATCGTTGTACCCGTTAGGATGGCGATGGGCTGTCGAATCGAACGGGAAAGACGTCGTAAGATGCCAAGCGAATGAGTGCAGATGTGAGACAGCCCATGTTCGTTATCGGTGGCGTGCCGGGATCTGGGAAGACAACCGTGTGCCGGTTGCTCGCCGGCCGGTTCGAGCGTAGCATTCATATTCCTTGGGACGTGATACGCGAGGAATGGGTGGTTTCCGGGCGAAAGCTCCCATGGGACGGCGACCCCGAGGAAATGGGGCGGCAAATGATGCTTGGAAGCCGGGCCGCTTTTCAGGTCGCGCGACTCTATTCCGATGCCGGGTTCGCGGTCGTGGTCGATGGCCCGTTGCCGGTTCATCCGGAAATCCTGCCCTATGCGCTCGGAGAGTCCAACGACTTAGACCCGATCCGGCTCTACATCCATCCGAGACTTGATGTCGTTATCGAGAGGCTAAAGGCGAGGACTGATCGAGACGACACGG
>DASWVS010000176.1:0-3423 GCA_036401135.1 Fimbriimonas sp. | reverse complement strand
CCGCCTACAACGTCAGCGGCGAGTACTCGATGGTCAAGGCCGCTGCCGAACGGGGCTGGCTGGACGAGCGGCGCATCGTGCTCGAGACGTTGACCGCTTTTCGCCGTGCCGGTGCCGACGTCGTCATCACCTACCACGCTTTGGATGCTGCACGATGGCTGAACGACAACTAAACCTTTACGCAACCTACGCCTATACCGACGCCTACTTCGCTCTCGACGAAAAAGCTCGGCGCGGCATCCGAAAAGGGATCGCCGAGGGGGCGGCGGCGGTTGCGGAAGCGACGAACCTTTACACCGTGTTCCCGGCGCGCACGGATACGGACATCCTCGTCTGGTCTGCCTGGGAGGTCGGGGAGGATTTGGCAGCCACCGAGAAGGCGTTCGTCCGCTACGCCCAAATGTCCGAGAGCCTGCGCCACTACGTGAGGCCGGTGCAGACGCTCTGGGGCTACACCCGGGTATCGACCTACGCGCGCGGCAAGAGCGAGCAGGACATGGACGCCTTCGAAGGGGAGCGGGCCAGCTACTTCGTCGCCTATCCCTTCAGCAAGACGAAGGAGTGGTACCTGATGAGCATGGACGCGCGGCAGGGGCAGATGAACGAGCACATCAAGCTCGGCAAGCAGTACCCCGACATCAAACAGCTCCTGCTCTACTCCTTCGGCCTCCAGGACCAGGAGTTCGTCGTCGCCTACGAGATGGAGGACCTGCCCAGGTTCTCCGACCTGGTGAACGCCCTCCGCGCCACCGAGGCTCGACGCTATACGGCTCTCGATACTCCCCTGATCACCGGCATCCACCGGACCGCCGAGGAGTTCATCCGCTGAAGGAGCGCAGGCTTCAGCCTGCATGGGTCCGCAGGATTCATCCTGCGGCCAAAGGCTACGAAGAAATATGAACAGATCCGAATCTCTCTTCGCCGAAGCCAACGAACTGATGCCGGGGGGCGTCAACAGCCCCGTTCGCGCCTTCCGCGCGGTCGGCGGCACTCCGCTCTATTTCAGGAGCGCCAACGGCTCCCGCCTGACCGACGTGGACGGCAAGGCGTACGTCGACTACGTCTCCTCCTGGGGCGCCATCATCGCCGGCCATGCCCACCCGGCGGTGAACGACGCGATCGCGGCGGCGGCGGCGAACGGCACCAGCTTCGGCGCGCCTCACGAGGGCGAGATCCGGCTGGCGCGCGAGGTCGTCTCTCGGAAGCCGCACGTCGAGAGGGTTCGGTTCGTGAACTCGGGCACCGAAGCCGCGTTGGCGGTCATCCGGTTGGTGAGGGCCGCGACCGGACGCAACAAGATCCTGAAGTTCGAGGGGAACTATCACGGGGCGGTCGACCCGTTGCTCGCCAAGGCGGGCTCCGGCATCGCCACCTTCGGGCTCCCCGACAGCGCGGGAGTTCCCCAGGAGTCGGCCAAGACCACGCTCCTCGCCCGGTACAACGACCTCGTTCAGGTCGAAGAGCTGCTGAACGCGAACCGCGGCGAGGTGGCGGCGATCCTTGTCGAGCCGGTGGCCGGCAACATGGGCTTGGTTCCTCCCGCGGAGGGCTTCCTGCAGGGGCTGAGGCAGCTTTGCGACGAGCACGGCACGCTCCTCGTGCTGGACGAGGTGATGACCGGATTCCGGGTCTCACGCGGCGGCGCCTCGGTTCGGTATGGCGTGAAACCGGACCTCGTGATGATGGGCAAGGTGATCGGCGGCGGCCTGCCCGTCGGCGCCTACGGGGGGCGCAAAGACCTGATGGACCTCGTCGCTCCGGTGGGCCCGATGTACCAGGCCGGTACGCTCTCGGGCAACCCGCTCGCGATGTCGGCCGGATACGCTTCCCTCCAGCTTCTGACCGACGATGCTTACGGTTACCTGGAGTCGCTCGGATCGAGGCTGGAGCAGGGCCTCAAGCAGGCTTCGAACGCTCAGGTTCAGCGGGTCGGTTCGATGATCTCGGTCTTCTTCAACGAGGCCCCGGTCGCGAACTATGACGACGCCCAGAAGTCGGACCGCGAGCGTTTCAAGAAGGTCTTCCACCGGATGCTCGAGAAAGGCTTCTACCTCCCCCCCAGCGCCCTCGAGGCCTGGTTCTTCACCCTCGCCCACACCGAGGAGGACATCGACCGCACGGTCGAGGCGTTTGCGGAGGCGGTCAAGTGAACGACCGGTTTCTTCGAGCCTGCCGGGGAGAGCAGACCGACTGTCCCCCGATCTGGCTGATGCGCCAGGCCGGGCGCTACCTGCCCGAGTACCGAGAAGCCCGGAAGGGGCTGACGATGCTGCAGGCGGTCAACACCCCGGAGGTCGCCATCGAGGTCACGCTTCAGCCGATCCGCCGCTTCGGCTTCGACGCCGCGATCCTGTTCTCCGACTTGACGGTTCCCTTCACGCCAATGGGCGCGCCGTTCGAGATCAAGGAGGGTGTAGGGCCGGTGGTCGAACATCCGGTTCGAACCGCTTCCGATATGGATCGGATCCACCGGTTCGAGGTGGAGGAGGGCCTTCCCTTTGTCCTCGAGACGATCCGCGGCCTCAAGCGTGAGCTGGATGTCCCGCTGATCGGTTTCACGGGAGCCCCTTTCACGCTGGCCTCCTACCTGATCGAAGGCGGTCCCTCGCGTGATCTGAAGCGAACGAAGGCGATGATGCTGGGCGAGCCAGCGCTCTGGCACCGGCTGATGGAGCTGTTGTCCTCGGTGGTGGCGGACTACCTGTGCGCCCAGCTCGACGCCGGGGCCGACGCGGTGCAGCTTTTCGACTCCTGGATCGGCAGCCTCGACGAGCGGCGCTATCGCGAGTACCTGTTGCCCCACATGCAGCGGATCTTCGAACAGGTGGCAAGGAAGGGCAAGCCGACTATCCACTTCGGGACCGGGAATCCGACACTGCTTCCGATCCAGAAGGAGGCCGGAGGGGGAGTTTTCGGGGTGGATTTCCGCATGAGCCTGACGGATGCGGCGAAGCTGATCCCCGGGACTCCGTTACAGGGAAATCTGGATCCCACCACGCTCCAGACGAACCCCGAAGTGGTCGCGAGGGAGGCGAAACGGATCGTCGAGGAAGGACGCCGCCTACCTGGCCACATCTTCAACCTCGGCCACGGCATCCTCCCGGAGACGCCGCTCGAGAACGTCGAAGCGTTGGTCCACGCGGTTCGGTCGTAGCCGAAGGTCTTCAGGCTGCGTCGTCGCCGAAAGGCACTCGCTTCAACGGCAGACTGAAGTCTGCGGACCCATGCAGGCTGAAGCCTGCGCTCCCGGTCCGCGCAGGGGTAGATTGAGATCGAGGTCATCCGATGTTTCTGCCTGCCCTTTTTCTCGCCGCCTCGCTCGATGCCGAACTGCCGCAAGCCCAGGGACTGGCGGGCGCGTCCGACACCCAACCGGTCCAGAAGCCTTTCGATCCTTCGAAATGGAGCCTGGAATGGTCGGAC
>DASWVS010000175.1:0-1517 GCA_036401135.1 Fimbriimonas sp. | reverse complement strand
AGCTGCTGATTCCACTGAGCTACGCCTCCATCCTCGGCGGCTGCGTCACCTTGATCGGAACGAGCACGAACTTGGTGGTGAACGGCCTGCTCATCAAGAACGGACTGCCCGGCCTGGGGATGTTCACGTTCAGCGCGGTCGGACTCCCCTGCGCCCTTGTCGGTCTCGGAACCATCCTCATCGCCTCCAAGTGGCTCCTCCCCGACCGTACCGCCGCCGTCAGCCTCGGCGACGACGCCCGGCGCTACACCTTCGAGATGATCGTCGATCCGAAGGGGCCGCTGGGAGGCAAGACGGTCGAGGCGGCCGGCCTGCGCCACCTGACCGGCTGCTTCCTCGCCGAAGTCGAACGGAACGACGAGCTCTTCCCCGCCGTGGGACCCCACTTCGTCGTGAACGGGGGCGACCGCCTCGTCTTTGTCGGCGTCGTGGATTCGGTCAAAGACCTGCAGCGGATCCGGGGGCTGCTTCCTGCCGGCGACCAGGTCTACAAGCTGGATGTGCCCCGGCCCCAGCGAGCCCTGGTCGAGGCCGTCGTCAGCGAGCACAACCCGGTCGTCGGCAAGACCATCCGCGAAGCCCGTTTCCGCAATATGTACAACGCCGTCGTCATCGCGGTCGCGCGGGGTTCGCAAAAGCTCGAAGGAAAGCTCGGCGACATCGTCCTGCGCGCCGGCGACGTGCTGCTCCTTGAAACGCGGCCCGCCTTCCATCACCAGCAGCGGAACTCGCGCGACTTCTACCTCGTGAGCAACGTGCCCGACTCGGCCCCGATCCGACATGAGAAGGGGATCCTCTCGGTCGCGATCCTGGTCGCGATGATCGTCGCCGCTTCGACGAACCTCATGGACATCCTCCCTGCGGCGCTCCTCGCCGGCGGGGCGATGCTTGCCACCCGCTGCACCTCTGCGTTCAGCGCCCGCAGAAACATCGACTGGCAGGTCCTGGTGGTCATCGCCGCCTCGTTCGGGTTGGGAACGGCGCTGACCAAGACGGGGGCGGCGGGCCAGATCTCCGCTTGGATGGTCGACCTTTCCGGCACCAGCCCGTGGTTGAACCTGGCGATGGTCTACCTCGTCACGATGGTCTTCACCGAGATCCTGAGCAACAACGCCGCCGCCGCCCTGATGTTCCCCATCGCGCTTTCCCTGTCGAAGCAGCTTGGCGCGAGCTACATGCCTTTCACGGTCGCGATCATGATGGCGGCCTCCTTCGGCTTCGCCACACCCATCGGCTACCAGACGAACCTGATGGTCTACGGACCGGGCGGCTACAAGTTCTCCGACTTCCTGAAGCTCGGCCTTCTCCTCGACATCCTTCTGGGCGTCGTCGCCGTGCTCCTCATCCCCCGGGTTTTCCCCTTCTAGGGCAGGTTCGCGTGCCGGTAGAGCTTCAACATCGACAAGCTCACATCGATCGACTCGAGCCGGACCAGTTCATCCTTGGCTTCGTAGATTCGAACCTCCCATTCACCGCGATAGAGGCTGAACACCTCGACCCGCATTCTGTCGGAATCG
>DASWVS010000174.1:0-6971 GCA_036401135.1 Fimbriimonas sp. | reverse complement strand
TGCACCATCAGCGCCAGGTGGCGCCGTGCCATCGGCCCGAACGCCGCAACCAGGTCTCTCGCGCGGTCGGGGTCGTCGAAGTCGGTGAAGTTCACCAACAGCGAGCGCCGCCGCCAGCGGAGCCCGAGGTAGGCGAAGGCGCCGATGGGGTCGGTCTCGACCGGCTCCGCGACCAGGTCGTGGATCGCGTCGATGACCGAGCTGACCTGGTTCCGTCCCTTCTTCGGCGGGATGTACCGCCGCACCTGGTCCGCATAAACGAGCAGGCCGACCAGGTCCCCGGCGATGACCGCCGCGTTCGCCAGCATGAGGATCGAGTCCAGAACGTGGTCGAGCTTGCGGACTCCGTCGACCTCGGCGAGCATGTGGCGTCCGACATCGATGCACAGGATCACGCTCTGGTTGCGCTCCTGCTCGTACTGCCGCACCACGAGCTTGCCCAGCCGGGCGCTCGCCTTGTGGTCGATCTTTCGGTAATCGTCGCCCTCGGCGTATTCGCGAAGGCTTTCGAACTCGGTGCCGATCCCCCTGGCCCGGGAGCGGCGGATCCCGATCTCGCGCAGGCGGCCCTGCTGCTTGAGGAGGTCGAATTCCTTGAGCGCCAGCACGTTCGGGTAGACGCGCACGGGCTCCTCCGTATCCAGCCGGACCTGTTTCTCGACGAGGCCCATGGGGCAGGCGACGCGAAGGAACGTCCCCTGGAAGGCGTCGGGGCCTCGTTCCGACGGCGTGACCGTGTACTCGAGGTCCGCCGCCTGCCCCGGCGGGATGTCGACGCGGAACTCCCTCCGGCTGGCGAGGAAACCCGCCGGCGGCTCATCCCGCAAAAGCGCGCGCACGGGTTCGACGCCGTCGTTCTCGACGGTCACCTGCACCCGGTTCGGCACCCGGACCGAGAGCACCGGGTCGAATCGCCGGGTCAGGCGCAGGCCGCCCGTGGAAGGGCCCAGGCGCCAACTGGCGTAGGCGGCGAGGGCGAGGGCGAGGTCGTAGAACAGGACGAAGCTCGGGGCGCCGGCCATCGTGGTGAGCGCCGCGATCGGCACCCCCAGGGCGACCAGAAGCCACAACCGCTTCGTCGGAACCATCCCATCAAAGGTAGCATCTTTCGATGGATCACGATCTGGCGATCCTCAGCCCGGAGAAGACGGTCCTCACCTACCGCCTCGCCGGACTCGGCGCGAGGATTGGGGCACACCTCCTCGACGTCGTGCTCGTAATGGGCGGGATCATCGGACTCAATATGGCGATCGCGCTGACGATGTCGCGATTCGGTATGGAGATTGCGGTCGGAGTGCTCCAGGTCGTCAGCTTCCTCTTCCCGATCGTCTACTTCGTGCTTCTGGAAGGCTTGTGGAACGGCCAGACCCTTGGGAAGAAGGCTTCCGGCATTCGGGTCCGGATGGCCGACGGAACCCCGATCACGTTCGCGGCCGCCCTGACCCGGAACCTGATGCGGCCGGCGGATATGCTCCCCTTTCCCTACTTCCTCGGACTCCTGGCGATGTTCGCGAACCCCCGATCCCAGAGGATCGGCGACCTCGTGGCGGGAACGGTCGTTTGCTACGAGTATCGGGGCGTGCTCCGCTCCGCTCCCGCGCCCCACACTGCCGGGATCCACCCTCTCGAGGACCAGGTCGGGTCCCTGAGGGGCATGACCCAGGAGGAGTACGTGGCGCTGCGTCGGCTTGCCGACCGATTCCCAGAGTTGACGCAGGAGACGCAGGCGCGGCTGGTGAAGGAGGTATGGGAGCCGATCGCCCTTCGAAGGCGGGTGCCGCCGATCGAGGGGGTCCACCCCATCTACCAGATCGAAGCGGCGGTCATGAAGTTCGGCCGCGAGCATGGTTTGCTGTGACCGATGCGGCATTGTCCGCCGATCCTGCGTAACAATAAGCACCATGCGCCGTATCGCGATCGTCCCTCTTGTTACCCTCGGCCTCGGCGCGGTGGTGTTCGCCGCCCAGTGGACGGGGACCCAGCCGCCGCCGGACCACCTCGCGGACGGGTTCGAGGCGATCACCGAACAGGATGCGAAGCGGCACCTGGAGTATCTCGCAGGGCCGGAGACTCAGGGCAGGGGCTCGGGCCAGCCGGGCTATCAGAAGGCGGCGGAGTATGTCGCCGCCCGGTTCAAGGAATACGGGCTCAAGCCGGGCGGCGAGAACGGGACGTACTTCCAGCACGGCTCCCTCTACCGGTCGCACGTCGATTCGGGATATGTCCGGGTCGGCGGCGAGACCGTCAAGGCGGGCAAGGATCTGAACTTCGGCGAGGTCTACCATCCGGCTTCCGGGGAAGCCCCGATCGTCCTGCTTCGCGTGCGCGACAAGGGCAGCGACCTGCCCGAAGGGACGAACCTCAAGGGAGCGATCGTCCTCCTGAGCGGCCCTGGCGTCGACGCCTCGATCCGCATCGACGTCCGGCAGCAGGACCCCAAGATGATCCTGAACGTTCGATCGGACGTTCCGAAGACCGTCTGGAGCATCCGCCAACGTGCGCCGGAGCGGGTGCGGCTGCAGGGAACGATCTCCGAGACGGCGGCGGGAGCGCTCGCCAAGGCGGGGGGTTACACCGGCTTCGTCAGCGGCATCAACGGGCTCGTCGGGCCTTTTCAGGTGAAGACGCTCGGACAGGCCTCGTTCGACCTCAAGGTCACCTCGGGCGAGGTGAAGGTGCCCAACGTGATCGGCATCCTTCCCGGAACCGACGCGTCCGTGGGCCAGGAGCACGTCGCCCTCGGCGCGCACCTCGACCATATGGGAACCGACGGAGAGCAAACCTGGTGGGGCGCCGACGACGACGGCTCGGGTTCCACGGCGCTGATCGAAGCGGCGAAGGCGTTCTCGAAGAACCCGCGGAAGCCGAAGCGGTCGGTCGTCTTCCTCGCCTTCTACGGCGAGGAGATGGGGCTCATCGGTTCGACGCTCTACGTCAACAACCCGGTGCTCCCGATCGAGAAGATGGTCGCCGAGTTTCAGATGGACATGGTCGGACGGAACTCCTACGGCATCCAGAACGGCGACCCGAACCGGGTGGACAAGGAGGAGGAGAACCGCGACACCATGCGCCTGGTCGGCAGCAAACGGCTCTCGACCGAGCTTCACCAGGCGGTGCTCGACGCGAACCGGCACGTCGGATTCCGTTTCCTTTACGACAGCGAGGACCTGTGGCAGCGGAGCGACCACTATGTCTTCGCCTCCAGGGGCGTACCGATCGCCTTCCTCTTCGACGGCTTCACCCCGGACTACCACCAGCCGACGGACACGGTGGACAAGATCAACTTCACGAAGCTGGCGAACGCCGCCCGACTCTTCTACCTGGCCGCGTTCGACGTCGCGAACCGAGACAAGCCGGTCGCCAAGGATGTGAAGGAATAGGTACCTCCCCGCTTCCATTCGTTTGCAAATGGAGGAGGGGCAGGGGGAGGAGGTCCGAATTCGCTCAACCTGTTAATCTTGTTGAGTGAAGAAGCACAGCCGGAACACGAGTTCAGAAGCGAGGGCGTTCCGCCATCACCTCCGGGCGGTACGATCGACCAGCGAGAAGATCTGGGAGATGATCCGAAAGGACCGTCTCGGTTTCCACTTCCGCAGCGGCCTCTCCGTCGGCCCCTACGTGCTCGATTTCTACTGCGCCGAAGCTACGCTGTGCATAGAACTGGACGGCGAACAGCACCAAGGACGGGAGAACCATGACGCCGCGAGAGACGCTTGGCTTGCTTCGAAAGGAATCCACGTGCTGCGGATCCCGAAGCTCGATCTCTTCGAGGACACCGGCTTGGTCTCTGGCAGATGGGTCCGCGAGGTCACGCGACTCTGCGAGGAGCGGTCGGGCCGAAGCTCGTGGGAGCCTCGGGAAGGGACTCGCCTTCGTCGAAATGACGACGCGTTCTGACCTCCTCCCCCAGCCCCCTCCTCCATTTCGGCTCCGCCAAAATGGAAGCGGGGGTTCTTTTCTACAGCGGGCGGGCGGGGGCGGCCATGCGCAGGGGGACCATCTTGCGCTTCTCATCGATTCCCAGCGCCTCGGCGAAGAGGTCGTACTCCTCGGCTCCGTTCACCCGTGCTCGGACGATCTCTCCCACTTTCGCTCCCCCGGGCAGGAAGACGAGGCCGTCGATTTCCGGGGCGTCCCGATGCGATCGGCCGATCAGCCAGCCTTCGCGCTGCTCCTCGACCAGCACCGAAAGCCCCTTCCCGACCCACGACTCGTTCACTTCACGCGAGATCCCCTGCTGAAAGCGCATCAGGCGGTCGTAGCGCTCGCGCTTGACGCGGGACGAAACCTGACCCTCCATATCGTACGAGGGAGTGCCGGGCTCGCGCGAGAAGACGAACGCGCCGACGCGGTCCAATCGGGCCTGCCGTACAAAGTCCAGCAGGTACTCGAACTCGCCGTCGGTCTCCCCGGGGAAGCCGACGATGAACGTCGTTCGAATCGCCACGTCCGGCATTGCTGCCCGGACTTTGTCGAAGATCCTCAGATACCGCTCGCCGTCCCAGGGCCGGTGCATGCGCCGTAGCGTGTCCGGATGGGCGTGCTGGAGCGGGATATCGATATATGGCAGCACCTTCTCGCACGAGGCCATCGTGTCGATCACTTCGTCGGTCAGCCGGTTCGGATAGAAGTAGAGGATCCGGACCCAGTCGAGCCCTTCGATCGCGTTCAACTCCCGGAGCAGCCGGGGGAGGGTGAAAGCCTTGTACAGGTCGTAGCCGTACTGGGTGACGTCCTGGGCGATCAGGTTGATCTCCTTGACGCCGTTGCCGACGAGGTGCCGGGCTTCCTCCATCACGCGCTCGATCGGCTTGCTCTGATGTCCGCCGCGGAAACTGGGGATCGTGCAGAAGGTGCACTTGTGGTCGCACCCCTCGCTGACCTTCAGGTAGGCGCTCCAGGGGTGGCCGCTTCGGGCGCGGGTCGGGACGTCCGCCCAGCGGTGGTGGGGCGGCGCGACGTCGAGGAGCGCGCTCTTCGTGCCTCGGACCGATTGGACGATCTCGGCGAAGCGCGCCATCTGGCCGACGCCGACGTAGGCGTCCGCGCCCGGGGCGAGCTTCATCAGGTCGGCACCCAGCCGCTGCGCGAGACAGCCGGCCACGATCACCTTCCCGGTTCGACCCGCCTTCTTATCGCGGACCGCCTCCTTAATGGCGCGGATCGACTCCTCCTTCGAGGCTTCGAGGAACCCGCAGGTGTTGATGATGGTGACCTCGCTCTTGCGCGCGCCGCCGTCCACGTCGTACCCGGACTCCTGCAGCACGCCCGCGATCTCTTCGCTGTCCACCTCGTTCTTGGCGCAGCCGAGGGTCACGATCTTCACCTTGGGAGTCTTGTCGGGCATCAAGGGATTATGACGCCGCCCGCTCGCCGAGCGTGGCCTCGAAGAAGCTCGGAACGGTTTGAACGATTGGCGGCGGTTGAGACACCTACTCGGTACGCAGGTGTTTCGATGGCAAGACGGATCCTTCTTCTCGTTCTGACGGCGCTCGCTTCCCTGGCTCTCGGCGACGGAATGGTGTTTCCCGCGGGCAAGGCCGGTTTGACCGAGAAGCCGCCGAGCATCCCCGACCAGCGGGCGGTGCTGAAGTGGGATGGCGAGATCGAGACGATGATCGTGGAGTCCACCCTTGCAGGACCGCGGGGGACCTACGGCTGGGTCGTGCCGCTCCCGACGCGGCCGAGCTACGTCAAGGCGGTGAAGCCGGAGTACATCGCGGGCACCTTCGCCCAGGTCCGGCCGCCGGTCAAGCCGCTCAAGGAGCGCGATCTGACGCTTCCGGCAGCCGCCGCGCTGTTCTTGTCGGTCATGCTCCTCACGTCGGCGATGCGGTACCGCAAGCAGGAAGTCGGGACCCGGTTGCTGCTTTTCTTCGGAGAGGCGCTGGCCGGGGCGTTGGTCCTCGGCTGGGTGAACGCGAGCCCCGCCGCCCAGGACCTGGCCACCGCGGGGATCGTGGAACGAGCGGCGTCCGCGGCCGGCAGCGCCAAAAAATCCGTCGAGGTCGAGAGCCTGGGAACGATCGGCTCGTACGACGTCAGCGTGCTGTATGGCGAGGAGGGCAAGCCGCTGATGGAGTGGCTCAAGGAGCACGACATCCGGGTGCCGGAGAACGCGCAGAAGGTGGTGGACGCCTACGCGAAGGAGGGCTGGTGCTTCCTCGCCGCCGAGTTCCGCAAGGACGAGGACCGTCCGTTGCCGCCCCATCCCCTGAAGGCGGTCTTCCCGTCGAAAGAGCTCGTGTATCCGATGCGACTGACAGGCACGCAAGACCAGCCGCTGCGCCTTGAGATCGTGGTGGTCGCCGACCGGCTGGCGCAGATCGAGGGGCTGGAAGCATGGTCGTGCGACACCCGCGACCTGCTGGTCAACGTGCCGAGGGACGCCGCTCTCGACGCCCGAATCTACGAGGAGTGGAAAGGCTCCCTCTACGCGATGGCGAAGGACGGGGCGGTCGCGACCTATCTGCGAGGGGACGTCCCCCCGAGCCGGATGAAGAAGGACTACCGGGTGGCGTGGAAACCGATCGAGCGGTTCCAGGTCGAGGTCCACGACCGAAAGCAGGCGGTGGGGCACGCCATCGGCCTCGCCTTCGGCTGGATGCCGGTCGCGGCGGCGTTCTTCGGGTTGCTGGGAGTGGTCTTCCTCGGTCACATGAGGGCGCTCCTGGCGCTGGGAGCAATCCTGACGGTGGCCGTCTCAGGCGCGGTAGGCGAAGGTTGGCTGAACTCGGTGAAGACGGTAGAGGCGGAAGAAAGCCGCTAGCGGCACGAACAAAGCCCCCCTCGTTCCCGTGGCCGCACCGGAAGCCCCTCTCCTCGAAGGATGTGTGGACCGGAGAGATGGTGAACACCCGTTCGGAGACATGGTGGACGCATCGGTCTGTCATTCATTGTGTTCCGGCTGCAGCCGGAACACAATGTGCGGGCCGAGAAAGACCCCCCAAGCGCCGTCCTCGACCTCTTTG
>DASWVS010000173.1:0-7014 GCA_036401135.1 Fimbriimonas sp. | reverse complement strand
CGGGTTGTACTTCATCGTGCACGAACCCAAGGGGTAGAAGCCGGTCTCGATGCCGTAGTTGATGTGGCTGAGGTTCGTGAAGTGCCGAAGCAGGTCCAGCTCCGCGACCTCGGGCAGATGAAGCCCTTCGCGCGTCTCTCCGAGCACCTCTCGCAGATCGACTTCGGGGGTATCGCAGACCGGCAGGTTGCAGCCGATCCGACCGGCCCTGGACTTTTCGAAAATGAGTTGAGGCTCAGGAACGCGCTTTTGAGGCATGGGGCGCCCCTGAGTCTACCTCGGGCTATTTCGCCTTGCCGACGGCGACGAGGGAGAGGGTCGTTCCTCCCGAGAGCTTCTCCTCGGCGATCGCGTCATCGGGGTAGCGCGTCGAGAAGATCTGGAAGCCGCCCTGCGAGTTGGCGCGCGCCGCGAGCGTCCGCTTGGTCTTGAGGTCCAGGTCGAAGTCGATCTTCGTCTTGAGCTTGAGCGGGAACTTGGCGAGGCCGGTCTCCTCCGAGTCTGACTCGGTGGCCTGATGGAAGAACTCCGCGAGGTCCGTGTCGAGCTCAAGCTGCCCCGTCACACGATGCACCTTCTTGCCGTTCGAGTCGACGATGCCGGCATAGGTGTAGACGTAGTCGAGCCGCTGCACGTTGGTCTTGCCTTCCGAACCCTTGAGTTTCTGAGGCTGAAAGCCCACCGTGGCCTTCCAGGTGTCCCCTACGGCGACCTCGCGGAGAGGCAGCGGCGGCGAGAAGTCCAGGGAGCTGTCGAGGCTTCCGGCAAAGAGCGCGAGCCGATAGACCTCTCCGATGAACGAGCCGAACATTTGGCCTTGGGCGGCGCCAACGCCGGTCGACATGCGGCGCGAGGCGGTCTTCTTCGGAGATACGTCCTTGAACTCGAGGACCTTGTTCAGCGGCGACACCGTGAGTTGCAGGTCCCAATTCAGCTTCTCGACCGACCGCGACGGGCCGGCGTCGGCGCCCGTGTCCTCGACGATGGTCAGCGAGGGGCGCCGGTAGCGGATCTGGGCGATCCCGTCGGCCTTCATCATCTGGACCTCGGTCGTGAAGTCGTACTTCATCGTCAGGTCCTCCGGCATCCAGGTGTTGAGGCCTCGACCCCGCGACTCCACCTGCATCTGCGACTGCACCCGGTAGGTCAGCTTCTCGGTCGGTTGAAAGGTACGGGAGAGTTGGGTCGACGCGGGGGCGCCGACCAGGAGCAATGCAGCGACAGATAAAAACGCCATCTCAAGTCTCTTACGCCTGAGGAGTTTAGCGCGTTATGGGCAAACGCAAGGATGCTAGCGGACCACCTGCTTGGCGATCACCATCCGCTGCACCTCGGAGCAGCCCTCGCCGATCTCGGTGAGCTTGGCGTCCCGCCAGAGTTTCTCGACCAGGTAGTCGGGAGTCATGCCGCGTCCGCCGTGGATCTGGATGGCGCGATCGGTCACCCGATTCGAGGTTTCGCTGGAGTAGAGCTTCGCCATCGAGGCCTCTTTGACCACCGGAAGCCCCGCGTCGTACATGGCGCACGCGTTGGCGAGCAGCAGCCGCGACGCTTCGATCTCCATTGCGCTGTCGGCGATCATGTTCTGGACGCTCTGCATCTCGCACAGCCGGCGTCCGAATTGCTCCCTTTGCTTGCTGTACTCGACCGCAAGCTCGAACGCCTTCTCCGAGATCCCGACGGCCATCGCCGCGATGCCCAGCCTTCCGCGATGGAGCAGGCCGATCGCCTCTTCGAACGTGCAATCGGTATGCCAGGCGACGGCGTCGGTCAGCGTGAAGCGGACGGTGTTCGACGCGGAGACGCCGACGGTGTGGATCCGTTCGACGACCTCGAAGCCGGGCTGGTCCGTCTCGAGGAGGAACGCGGAGAGCTCCTTCTCGGAAACGCGTGCGATCACCACGATCAAGTCCGCCTTCCCACCGTTCGTGATGAACATCTTCTCGCCGTTGAGCCGGTGGTAGCCGGGATGTTCCGGGATCGGCGTCGCGAAGGTCTTGACCCGGCGGGCGTCCGAACCGGCGTCCGGCTCCGTTAGGGCCCACGCCATCTTGACGGCCCCCTTGGCGATGCCCGGCAGGTACTTCTCACACTGTTCGGCGGAGCAGAAACGGTCGAAGTGGCCGACGCAGAGCGCGTTGATCGCGGCGAGGTTCATCGCCAGCGCGGGATCGCCCTTCGCCAACTCCCGAATCGACTCGCAGTAGGCGCGGCAGGAGAGGCCGGTTCCGCCCTTGTCGGCGGGCAGGGTCATGGCGAGCAGGCCGATCGAGCCCAGGCACGGCCAGATCTCGTCGGGAAACGCCCGGTTCGCTTCCCATTCCCGCGTGTTCGGCAGGACCTCGCGGTCGACGAACTCTCGAACCTTCTGTACGAACAATGCCTCTTCCGGGCTCAATGCATCCATCTTCATCGATCATCCTCATGAGCGGCGCGTCGTTGCGGCTCACGGGTTATTCTATCCAGTCCGCGTGTCGACAGGTCGTGGCCTGTCGGGTAGCTTCTTAGCGAGATGCCCCTCCACCTACTCGTCCTTGCCGCTCTGGCGCAACCCGTCAGTGTGTCGACCCTGCTGCCGCAAATGACGGACCTCGCGGAGTTGGCGACCCGCCCGAGCCCGTGGTACGGCAACGCGCAGGCCAGCTCCTTCGACCGAGCGGCCTATGCGGGGGACCCGTTTGCGAACGGGGACGCGGGCAAGTTCCTCCGTAAGGAGGGGGACGAGTTCGTGATGGCGGACCTCAAGGGGCCGGGCGCGGTCGTGCGGATCTGGTCCGCCAACCCCGGCGGCAGAATACGCTTCTACTTCGACGGCGAGACAAAGGCGCGGCTCGAGGCCGAGATGGCGGACCTGCTCACCGGGAAGGTCGCACCTTTCCGGGATCCTTTCGCCTACGTGGCGGCGCGGGGCGCGAACCTGTACTTTCCGCTTCCCTACGCGAAGTCGCTCAAGGTGACGGCGGAAGGGCCGGTTCAAGGGCTTTACTACCACGTGAACTACCGGACCTACGCGCCCGGAACGGCGGTTGAAACGTTCGATCTCCAAGCGCTGTCGCGCGCGTCGAAGCCGATCTCGGACCAGGCACGCCGGCTTCTCGATCCGGTCAACCCGTCGAGAGTCAAGGACCGTCCGGTCCAAAGGCTCGCACCAGGGGCGAAGCTGACGCAGGAGGTGCGCCGCAACTCCGGGTCGGCGGTCCATCGTTTCGAGGTGAAAGTCCCCTTTCCGCTGGTGCAGACGTTCCGCGAGATGGATTGGACGGACCCCCACCAGCCCCACAACGTCCTGCGCAACCTGATCCTGAGCATCCGGTTCGACGGCGAGGAGACGGTCCTGGCGCCGCTGGGCGACTTCTTCGGCACGGCACCCGGGCCGAACCCGAGTCGAACCCTGCCCTTCGAGGTGCGGGAGGACGGAACGATGATCTGTCGCCTCGTGATGCCGTTCCGAAAGAACCTGCAGATCCAGATCGTAAATGCGGGCCCGGTCGAGGTTCCGCTTCAGACGTACGTGGAAGTCGGACCTTTCGCCTGGAACGACCGCACCTACCTGCTGCACGCCCAGTGGCAGGCGGAGCGGACCCAGAGCCGCCCGATGTACGACATGAGGTTCCTCGACGTGCGGGGGGAGGGACGGTTCCTGGGATCAAACCTCCACATCGCCAACCCGACACCCGCGTGGTGGGGCGAGGGCGACGAGAAGTTCTACGTGGACGGCGAGTCCAGGCCGAGCACGTTCGGGACCGGCACCGAGGACTATTACGGGTACGCCTGGTGCTCGCCGGAGCTTTTCTATCGGCCTTACCACGCCCAGCCCCGATGCGACGGTCCGGCCAACCGGGGCCAGACGCAGGTCCAGAGGTGGCACGTGCTCGACTCCGTCCCTTACCAGCGCTCATTCCGCTTCGATCTGGAACTGTGGCACTGGGCGGACGTGCGCGTGACCGTCGCCCGAACGAACTACTGGTACGCGCGACCGGGCTCCTCCCGGCCCCTCCCGCTCAACCGGGCGCTTCTGCTGCCTCCCGAAATCGAAAGCGGGAAGCCGGTGGAGGGAGCGATCGAAGGCGAAGGGATCCCGGCGAGCGCGACCGGGGGAACGGTCACCGTCCAAGGCGGCTTCTGGGAGCTGTCGCGCGGCGAGCAGCGCTGGTGGCAGGATCCGAAGGCCGGCGACCGACTGACGCTGCGGGTGCCGGTCGCGGAAGCGGGCGAGTACGAGATCTCCGGCCACTTCTGCCATGCGCGCGACTATGGGATCCATCGGCTGTCGATCGAAGGGCAGCCTTTGGGGCAGCACGATTTCTACCAAGCGAACGGCGTCGAGTGGCGAAAGATCGACCTCGGGCGGGCAAGGCTGGAGAAGGGCGAGGCGATCCTCACGGTGGAATGCGTGGGAAACAACCCGGCGGCCGATCCGCGCCGGATGTTCGGGCTCGACTACCTGCTCCTTCGCAAGCTGTAGGAAGCCGTACGCCGGCGGGTATCTTCCATCGCATGGCCCGGATCATCGTGGACGCCGCCGAAGCCCTTGTCGACCAGGAAATCAGGGTGTTGGACAAGGGGTTCGTCCGCCTAGTCGACTACCTCGGGGGAGACCAGCGCATCGTCCAGGCGGCGCGGGTCTCCTACGGCGCGGGGACCAAGTCGGTGCGCCAAGACCGGGGTCTGATCCACTACCTGATCAAGAACTGGCACACGAGCCCTTTCGAGCAGGTGATCCTCACCTTCCACTGCAAGATGCCGATCTTCGTCGCGCGCCAGTGGATCCGGCACCGGACGGCACGGCTCAACGAGATCTCCGGCCGGTACTCGATCATGAAAGACGAGTTCTATGTCCCGGACACCGAGCAGGTCAAGTTCCAGAGCGACTCCAACAAGCAAGCGCGCTCCGAGGACGCGCTTCCTCCCGAAATCGCCCGGGCCGTCATCGAGGAGTTGAAGCGGGATCAGGCGGCCCTCTACTCCCACTATGAGGGGATGCTGGAGAAGGGGGTGGCCCGAGAGATCGCCCGGACCAACCTGCCGTTGAACCTCTATACCGAGTGGTACTGGCAGATCGACCTGCACAACCTGTTCCATTTTCTACGGCTTCGGCTGGACGCCCACGCGCAGTACGAGATCCGCGTGTATGCCGAGGCGCTCGCGACCTGCGCGAAGGCGGTCGCTCCTTTGGCCTACGAAGCGTTCGAAGAGCATGTCTTGGGTTCGGTGACGTTCAGCCGCGCGGAATGCGAAGCCCTGGAGGCCATGCTGAGGGGCGGCTCGCCCCCGCTCGAAGGCAAGCCGCTGGCGGCGTTCGAGGCGAAGCTTGCGAAACTGAAGGCCGCCGTTCCCGCCGAAACCCCGGAAGAGCCCCAACTCAACCCGGCGGGATAAAGCGTATCCTCTGAAGGATGGTCCGCTGGCGGTCGAACAGCCTTCGCACGAGGAATCTCGTCCGGTTCCTGTCCATCCAGTTCGTCGCCACCTTCGCCGCGGGCGTGTTCCTGCGCTCCTTTCCCCAGCTCCAGCTTCCGCTGGTCGCCGAAGCCTTCCTGTTCGGGATTCCGGCGTCCCTCATGGTCACGCTGGTCGTTCGGGTGCTCTTCCCGCGGCTGAATCCGCTTCCCTACCTCCCAAGCGTCCTCTTGCGCGCTGGCCTGCTCGTCGCTTCGATCGCGGCAGGGTTCGCGATCGGTCTCTACCTCCTCGGCCACGCGCACCTGAACGTCGGCGCCTTCGACCCTGCGGCGCTTAAGTTCATGCAGAGCCATATCTGGCGGGTCGAGATCCGGTACACGGCCGTCTTCGTCTTCATCGCCATCCTCGTCTACGCCGCCTTCGAGCAGCTGACCCGAAGGCTCGGGCCGGGTGTTCTGGAGAGCCTCCTGCTGGGCAAGTACCACCACCCGCGCCGGGAGGAACGGATCTTCCTGTTCATGGACCTCAAAAGGAGCACCCAACTGGCGGAGCAGCTCGGCGACTTGAAGTACAGCGCGTTGATGCGGGACTACTTCAGCGACCTCACGCTCGCGATCCTGGAGTCGCGCGCGTCGGTGGCCGAGTACGTCGGCGACGAGATCGTGCTCACCTGGCCAATAAGGAGGGGCCTCGCGCACGGACGGTGCCTCGGGGCCTACCTCGTCGCCAAGGATACGATGGCGCGCCGCGCGGAGTGGTACCGGCATCGGTATGGCGTGGTCCCAGACTTCAAGGCAGGGATGCATTGCGGATGGGCGGTCGCGACCGAGGTCGGAGAGGTCAAGACGGAGATCGTCTACCACGGCGACGTTCTCAACACCACGTCAAGGATCCAATCGCTCTGCAACGAGATCGGGGTCGACTTGGTGATCTCGGAGGAGCTGGCGAACCGACTGCCGCCGGTTCCTGGAATCGCGCTGCACTCTTTGGGAGCTTACGAACTCCGAGGAAAGGATCGCGCGGTTTCCGTCTCGACGTTGGCTGCCGAAATTCCGGTCGCCGCGATCGCTCCGGCGCTACATGGCGACCAGTAGCGGCCGTCCGCCGAAGCGGAGGACGCGGCTGCTGAAGCCCTGTTCTTGGAGCGAGGCGTAGTCGTGGCCGCAGTCGGCCGGCCAGGCGCAGAAGAAGACCAACGGCTCTTCCCCGACGTTCACCGTGCGATGTGCGTGATGGCCCGGGACCCAGTGGGTCGAGCCCGGCGACATCTCCTCGACGCGCGTGACCCGGTCCTCGCCCATGAGCACCTGGTAGCCATGGCCTGAAACGGTCACGACAAGTTCGCCGCGGTCTCGCTTCTCATGCCAGTGGCCGCGCGTCATGAAGTACTCGTCGCCGACCTGGCCGGGGTAAAGCGCCGTGTTCCCCCAGAGCACCGCACCCTCGGTGCCGTCCGGTTCGCACCACCAAGTCTGCGTCGTGTAGAGCTTCTCTTGGTTCCCGCGGGCCAGGTCGGGATGCAGCCAGTAGCCCTCGAGGTCGCAAACGCGCTTTTCCGAGACTTGGATCTCGCCCTGAAGCTGCCCGGAAAGAAGGTCGGAAAAGATCGGC
>DASWVS010000172.1:0-3237 GCA_036401135.1 Fimbriimonas sp. | reverse complement strand
AATCAAGGTTGCAGCGCCTATAGAGATAGGAGCGCCCGCAACTCGGCGTTCGGCATCAGGCATTCGGAAACTGCAACAATGCCCGACGCGATCGTTGCCTCGGCAGCAGAGCCGCCTCACCCAAGCATCGGACTTCCGAGGCTGCCGAGGCAACGACGGGAGGATCGGCGATGGCTTCGTACCTGCGAGACCTCACCCCAACCCCTCTCCTTCGAGGAGAGGGGCTCCGGAAGCCCTTCTCCCCGGGGAGAAGGGTTGGGATGAGGGGTCGAGGGCGCGAGGTTCCTGCTGGATGTCCTCGACGCCGGATACGGGCGTCGGCTCCGGCAGCCTCAGCAGCAGGAGACGTCGCACCTCCGTATCTCGATCGTTCAGGGCTGCTGAGGCAACGGCGTGGGGTGACCCGCGTTCACTTCGCGAAGGCGAGACCTCACCCCAACCCCTCTCCTTCGAGGAGAGGGGCTTAGGGACCTCGCAAGCTCGGTCTCGGAACGCCGGCGGAATGCCTCTTCCCAAACCGGGGCGAAGTGGCTAACCTATGGATGGAGGCCGATATGATTCTGCTCAGCGCTCTTGTGGTTCTCGCTCCGCAGGCGTCCGCGCCGATGTTTCCTTTCGTCATCCCCTGGGACGACGACGCGAAGGGGACGGTCACCGACGTCTCCTTCCTCAACACCATGCCCGCGGGCAAGAACGGACGCATCGTCGTCCGCAACGGGCACTACGCCGAGGAGAAGACGGGGCGGAGGGTGCGGTTCCTCGGGACGAACTTCACCGGGCGGATGGCGTTTCCCAGCCGCGAGGATGCGGACAAGGTCGCGGCTCGCCTGGCGAAGCTGGGAGCGAACATCGTTCGGTTCCACCACCTGCAGAACGACTGGGACCTGAACGGAGGCACGATCTGGAAGGAGGACCGGATACACCGGGAGATCGATCCCGAGCGGTTGGACCGGCTCTTCTACCTGATCGGTGCGCTGAAGAAGCAGGGCATCTATTCGAACATCAACCTGCAGACGACACGCAAATACTTCCCCGACATGGGTTTTCCCGAGAGCGTGCTCCAGATCCCGACCGAGTTCGCGAAGAAGATCGACAAGGTCGACCGGAAGATGATCGAGCTTCAGAAGGATTACGCGAAACAGGTGCTCGACGTCGTGAACCCCTACACCGGCCTCAAGCTCAGCGAAGATCCGGCGGTCGCCGTCGTCGAGATCAACAACGAGAACTCGCTGGTCGGTTGGCCCGGCGAAGTCCCCGGGGCGGGTCTCGCGGCAATGCCCGAGCCTTTCCGCGGCAAGATCGTCGCGCAATGGAACACTTGGCTGAAGCACCGGTACACGGACAGAAAGGGCCTCGAGGAGAGTTGGCTGCAGGGGGTGACCCCAGCCGGACCTTCGCTCGTAACCCAGGAGAGCAAGTGGACCCACGAGAACCAGAGCAACGGCGACGTCCAACCGGCAGGGGTCAACATCGAGGGAAGGACTCAAGACCAGGCGCCGCCGATCGGCTTTGAGATCCGCTCCAACCCGGGTCCCGACTGGCATGTCCAGTCCCACCTCGCCGGCCTCGATCTGAAGAACGGCGACACCTACACCCTCCGCTTCTGGGCGAAATCGAGCCAGGAGAACCGGGCGAGGGTGGCCGCGACCCTCGATCAGCCCGACTGGCGGTTCATCGGCCTGAACCGGACGTTCGACATCGGCCCCGAGGAGCGGTCTTACACGTACGTCTTCACCGTCAACGGCGCCGAGCCGAACCATGGGCGGATCGCGTTCAGCCTTGGCGACGTTCGAGGGAACGTCGAGATCAAGCATCTTTCCCTGGCGCCCGGCATGCCGAACCAAGACGTCGCCGATGGCTACGAACGGGGCGAGGTAGCCCTGCCCGAAGGGGGTACCGCCCGGCAAATGGCGGACTACGCCGAGTTCCTTGCCGACACCGAAACCGCCTACAGCACCGAGATGCGGGAATACCTGCGGCGGGTGCTGAACGTGAAGGCGAACCTGGTCGACACGCAGCAGTCCTGGGGAGGCCTGACGTCGCTCAAGCGGGAGCGAGGGTCGGACTTCGCCGACAACCACTCCTACTTTCAGCACCCCGCGTTCGCCAAGTCCTGGGATCCGGTCGAGTGGACGATCCCCAACACTCCGATGGTGGCCCAACTGGCCACCGGCTATGCCGAGCTCGGGGGCCTCGCCCAATACCGGGTCGCGGGCCGGCCGTACGCGGTCAGCGAGTACAACCACCCCGCGCCGAACGACTTCCGGGCCGAGATGATGCCGCTCATCATGTCGTTCGCCGCCCTCCAGAACTGGGACGCGATCTACACCTTCGACTACGGAGCAACGGGCACGGGGCTCGAGAACGAGAAGATCCAGGGCTTCTTCGGGGTCGCCACCGATCCTTCGAAGATGGCGTTCTTCCCCAGCGCCGCGCTGATGTTCCGGGGGTTCGCGGTGGCTCCGCTGAAGAACGAGGTGGTGCTCGAGGTCCCGATGGAAAAGCCGTGGGTTCCCGAGTTCACCGCCTGGTCCGCCTGGGGGAAGGCAGGCCTGCCCGACCTGTGGCAGACGAGAATCGCGATCCAAGCCTCCAACCCTCGCGGCCCCGTGCTCAAGAAGACGGCCTCTTCGTCGACGCCCTCGAAGACGGTTCGCATCGAAGGCAGGGAGAAGCCGTTCCTCGTGGTCGACTCGCCTTCGACGAAAGCGGCCGTCGGGTTCGTCGGGAACGGCTCGGTCAAAATGCAGGGCCTCGACTTGCGGTTCCCCGCCTTCGGCAACAACTTCGCCACCGTCACTTTGGCGGCACACGACCGGCGCCGTCTCGACCAGTCGTCAAGGATCCTGCTAACACTCGTGGGCAAGGTCGAGAACCAGGACATGGTCTGGAAAGACGAGAAACGCACGAGCGTGGGAGACAAGTGGGGCAACGGGCCGACGGTCGCGGAGGGAATTCCGTGCCAGGTTCGGCTCATGGCCTCCGGACCGCGCTCGGTCTATGCCCTGGACGGGAGCGGGAAGCGGAGGCGGGCCGTTCCTTCCAGGTTCGTGAACGGCCATGTGGCGTTCGAGACCGACGCGAAGTACGGCACGCTCTGGTATGAGGTCGTGACCGAGGCCGGAGTCAAGTAGGAGGGGAACGGCGGTGAGGATCCTCCCCATCGTTCTGGCTTCTTTTCCGATCGCGACGCGGTTCGCGACGAGCAAGGCGGCGGGCATCTGGGGCCCCGGCTAC
>DASWVS010000171.1:0-11341 GCA_036401135.1 Fimbriimonas sp. | reverse complement strand
ATTAACTAGACCAGACGAGCATATCGCCTGGGACCTGCCTCGCCCATAAGGAGACTGATCGATGCGTCACCGGAGACGAGCCTTTACGCTCATCGAACTACTCGTCGTCATCGCGATCATCGCGATTCTTGCCGCCATCCTTTTCCCTGTCTTCGCCCAGGCGAAAGTCGCCGCGAAGAAGACGGTCGCCCTCAGTTCCGCGAAGCAAATCGCCCTCGCCGCGCACATGTACGGTGCCGACTTCGACGACACCTACGTTCTTTGCGCCGCTCGGAACGAGCCGGGCGTGAACAACCCCGGAACCAATGTCGAGACTCCCGGCCACCCGTTCTATCATCTGAAGCCGTTCGACATGCTCCTCGACCCGTACATCAAGAGCTTCGAGTTCTGGTCCGCTCCCGGCGACAGCCACGTGATGACCGAATGGCAGGGCGACGAGTTCCTCTGGGACGGACGCTTCCGCAACAGGTTCATCCGGCGCTCCTTCCAGGTCATGAGCGAGATCACGACCGTGGAGAAGGGCGGCTGGCTCGACCGAAACACCGGCATCAGCGGCGCATGGTGGGACATCCCCAACTGGTCCCCGACTCGCCCGATGACCATGATGTCCGACCCCTCCAACACGATCGCCTTCGCCGAGATCTGGCCGCCGAGCGGCGAGGCCGGGCGCGTGGGAGGGATGTCCGACGCCATCGTCTGGCGGTGCAACCATTCCAAGATCGCCGGACGCGTGCATATGAGCGGCAACCCTGCCGACCGGCTGCCGGAGGGAGGCGACCAGTGCGACCTTCTGACGCGGATGCCAGGCCAGGAGCCGACGCCGGGGTACATGAACAAGGCGACGTATGCGATGGCAGACGGCAGCGCGAGGGTCCTCGGTTGGGGCCAGATCCGGCGCAACGACTTCCACATGCTGAAGCTGATCAAGCCCGACGCCACCTTCAACCCATGATCCGCAAGCTCGCGCAACTGCTCCCTTTGATCGTTCTCGTCGGCCTCGCCGTGTCCTGTACTCCGAAGACCGAAGAGGAGATCGAAGCCGCCAAATATGAGAAGGTTCCTCCGCTCACCCCGGAGGAACAGGCCAAGGCGAAGGAACTCGCGGGCCCGGTCACCGGGCCGCCGCAGTAGACTCCCCGCATGGCACCGCACATCCCCGCCGGACCGCTTCGACGGGGACCCTGCCGCACCGAAACCCGATGATCCTCTCGCTCGCTCTCGCATTGACCATGATCCAGAACCCCGACCGCCACTTTCGGCACCAGCCGACCGAGCGGACCGTCTTCCAGACCGGCGCGCCGTACTCGGACCGGCTGAACCTGAGGGCGGACGTCGCCATCGTGTACGGCTTCGACAACAAGATGCCCGAGCGCGTGAAGGGCTGGCGCGACCGCGGCTACAAGGTCCACCTCATGACCGGCGTCGCCTGGGGCGAGTACCAGGACTACTACTACGGCCGATGGGACGGGCAGAACCACGAGGACGAGGCCCAGACCCGGAAGAACGGCGAGAAGGTGGGGCACGGGCGGGACGTGTACTACATGTCGCCCGGCAAGAACTACGGCAAGTATCTCGCCGAGGGGGTGCGAAAGGCGCTGGAGGTCGGTGTCGAGGCGGTCCACCTCGAGGAGCCCGAGTTCTGGGAGTTCGGCGGCTACGGCGAGGGGTTCAAGCGGGAGTGGAAGGAGTATTACGGCGAGGATTGGCAGGATCCGGAAAGTTCGGTCGACGCCCGGTGGCGCGCCGCGAAGCTGATGTACCACCTCTACCTGCGCGCGCTTCAGCAGGTGTTCGATTCGATCAACCAGTACAACCGGGAGAAAGGGACCGATGTGCGGTGCTACGTCCCGACCCACAGCCTGATCAATTACGCCCACTGGGGGATCGTCAGCCCCGAGTCGAGCCTTGCCAAGCTCGAGGGCTGCGACGGCTATATCGCCCAGGTCTGGACGGGCACGGCCCGCACGCCCAACTTCTACCGCAACGTCCAGAGGGAGCGGACCTTCGAGACCGCGTTCCTGGAGTACGGATCGATGCAGAACCTGGTGCGGTCCACCGGGCGCGGCGTCTGGTATCTCGCCGATCCGATCGAGGACAACCCGGACCACGACTGGAACGACTACATCGGCAACTACCACTCGACGCTGATCGCCTCCCTGCTCCAACCGGACGTCTCCCAGTACGAGGTGATGCCCTGGCCCGAGCGGATCTACACCGGCAAGTACCCGTCGCCTGGCAATCCGAACGAGCGGGTGGGGATTCCGGATGCCTACGAGACGGAGCTTCAGGTCGTCATCGACGCCCTCAAGCACATGCGCCAGCCGGACGCCGAGTGGATGAGTGGCTCGCAGGGCCTCGGCGTCGTGGTCTCGGACACGCTGATGTTCCAGCGCGGCCGTCCGGAGCCGAGCGACCATGACATGGGGCAGTTCTACGGGCTCGCGCTGCCGTTCCTGAAGCGTGGGATGCCGGTCCAGCCGGTCCAGTTGGAGAACGTGGGGCTGCCGGGCTACCTCGACGACACGAAGGTGCTTCTGATGTCCTACGAAGGGCAGAAGCCGATGGGGCCGGAGGTCCACGACCCGATCGCCGACTGGGTCCGCAAAGGCGGGACGCTGGTGTTCGTGGACGACGACCGCGACCCGTTCTTCAAGGTCCGCGAGTGGTGGAACTCGAACGGGAACCGGTACCACACCCCGCGCCAGCACCTCTTCCAGCGGCTCGGTCTGCTGCAGAGCCACTCCGCCGAGGTGACCGAGGTCGGCAAGGGCCGGCTGGTGTACCTGCGGAAGAGCCCGAACATGGACAGCTCGCGCCAGAAGGAAGGGGACCGGTGGCTCGCCGAGAAGGTCCGGACGCTCGCCAAAGGGTTCGACTGGAAAGAGAGTTCGTCGCTGGCTTTGCGGCGTGGTCCGTACATCGTCGCGGCGGGGATGGACGAGACCGAATCGCCAGAGAGGACGCTTCGGGGCAACTACGTCGACCTCTTCGATCCCTCCCTGAAAGTCTTGACGGACATCCGCCTCGGCCCCGGCGCCCGGCACTTCCTCGTGGACCTGGACCGGCACCCGGGGCCGGTCGTTGCCAGCGCGGGCCAGACGATCCAGATGGAGTCGACCGCCAAGCGATGGGTCGGCACGATTGAGGGCCAGGCGGAGACCGACGCGGTGCTGCTGCTGAAAGTTCCGTCGGAGCCGAAGTCGGCGACGGTGGGAGGTAAGCCGGTTGTGTTCGATTACGACATCGAACGCAGGCTGGTTTGGCTACGGTTTCCGAACACGCCGCGCCCGGAACGGATCGAGTTGACTTTCTAACCCCCTCTCCCCGAGGGAGAGGGCCGGGGTGAGGGTTAACGCCGGGGAGCGGCGGCGCGACGTTCTATCGCCAGCGCCGGTCTGGCGTTTACATCGCCGACTTCCTCTGCCCCGATCTCAAGCTGGTGGTCGAACTCGACGGTTCGGCACGAGGGGCAGGTGGAGTACGCTCTCGGACGTAAGGCCTACTTCGAAGAGCGCTGGTTCACCGTGCTCAGGACCGGAAGCTAAGCCAGGTTTTCGGATGGCGAGGACATCCTGCCGCATATCGAGTTCGAGATGAGGCGGCGCATGGATGGCCCCTCACCCTTCCCTATCCCTCGGGGAGCGGGTTCTGAGGCTGATCGGTGTTAGACTCTGTACGGTCCATGGTGAACGTTCATGTCAAACTTCTCGCCCTTCTGGCGGTGCTGCCGATGACCGCCGACGCTCAGGAACAGGCCGACAAGTACCAGTGGTTGGAGGACGTCTGGGGCAAGCGCCAACTCGACTGGGTGCGGGCGCGCAACCAGCGGACGGCCGACGTGATCGAGAAGGATCCCCGCTTCAAGAGGCTCGAAGCCCAGGCGCTCAGGATCCAGGAGTCGCCCGACCGCCTGCCGGTGCCGGAGTTTCGAAACGGGGTCGTCTTCAACTTTTGGCAGGACGCCGAGCACCCGCAGGGGATCTACCGCCGGACGAGCCTCGAGAGCTATCTGACGAAGAAGCCCGAGTGGAAGACTCTGATCGACTACGACGCACTGTCGAAGAAGGACAATGTCAAATGGGTCCGCAGCGGCATCGTCAGCATGTACCCGAACGACCGGTATAGCCTCGTGGGCCTCTCGGCGGGGGGCGAGGACGCCGAAACGCTGCGCGAGTTCGACCTGAAGTCGGGCAAGTTCGTGCCGAAGGGGTTCGTGCTGCCGAAGTCGAAGCAGAACGTCGCCTGGATCGACAAGGACACGCTCCTGGTGCTCCGGGACTGGGGCAAGGGGACGATGACCGCGTCCGGCTACCCGTTCGTGGCGAAGGTCTGGAAGCGGGGGACGCCGCTCGCGTCGGCGCAAGAGGTCTACCGGGGCAAGCCGGAGGACGTGTCGGTCTATCCCGCGACCTTCAACGACGCGCAGGGGAATCAGGTCACGATCCTGATCCGGGGCCTCGACTTCTTCCGGAGCGAGGTGCACGTCTGGACGCCCGAGAAGATCCGCAAGATGTCGCTGCCCGAGAAAACGGAACTTGCCGGGCTCGTCGACGGGCGGTTCGTCGTGACCCTCAACGAGGACTGGACCCCGGCGGGGCAGGATCGGTCGTTCAAGCAAGGGTCGGTCGTTTCCATCGACCTGGCGAACGTGAAGGACGACCCCGAGAATCTGAAGCCGACACTCGTCTTCGAGCCGACGGAGCGGGAGTTCGCCCAGCAGGTCGCCACGACGCGCGACCGCATCCTCCTGAAGACGCTCGAGAACGTGCAGGGCCGGGTCTATGTGTACAAGCCGCAGTCGAAGGGCGCCTGGGACCGGACGAAGCTGGCGATCCCCGACAACCGCGCCGTCTCGATCGTCACGACCAATGAGGACGACGGTCGGTTCTTCCTCTCCCTCTCCGGCTTCATCTCGCCCCCCTCGCTGTTGCTCGGTGACGCCTCGACCGGGGCGCTCAAGGTTGCGAAGACGCGGAAGCCGCTGTTCAAGGCCTCGGACCTGCTCGTCGAGCAGCTCGAGGCGACGTCGACCGACGGCACGAAGATCCCCTACTTCGTGGTGCGCCGAAAGGACCTGAAGTACGACGGCAGCAACCCGACGCTTCTCACGGCCTACGGCGGCTTCCAAAGCTCCAGCACCCCGTACTATTCCGGCACGGTCGGCAAGCTCTGGCTGGAGCGGGGCGGGGTCTACGTCCTCGCGAACATCCGCGGCGGCGGGGAGTTCGGTCCCGCGTGGCACCAGGCGGGTCTGAAGACCAAGCGACAGGTGATCTACGACGACTTCATCGCGGTGTCGAAGGACTTGATCGCGCGCAAGATCACCTCGCCGCGGCGGCTCGGCATCGAGGGCGGCTCGAACGGCGGCCTGCTGGTGGGCGTGGCGATGACCCAGCGCCCCGACCTGTTCAACGCGGTGGTCATCGATGTGCCGCTGCTGGACATGCTCCGGTACGAGAAGATCGCCGCCGGCGCGTCGTGGGTCGGGGAGTACGGCTCGGTGTCGGTGCCGGAGGAGCGTCGCTTCCTCGCGCGGATCTCGCCTTACAACCAGCTCAAGCCGGCCGGCAAGTACCCGGAGCCGCTGATCTTCACGACGACGAAGGACGACCGGGTGGGCCCCGTCCATGCACGGAAGTTCGCCGCGCGGATGGAGGAGTTCAAGAAGCCGTTCTTCTACTACGAGATCATCGAGGGCGGGCACGGAGGCAGCGCGGACCTGAAGCAGGCGGCCAGAAACAGCGCGGTGACGTTCACTTATCTGATCCGGAAGCTGATGGACTGACCGTAGACGGGACAGGAGCGGTTGGAGTGGCGGCGGAACATCGACTCAACGCGGCGGAGTGCGCGGTGCCACTGAACGGCGAGTCGTTCTTCTGTCGACAAGTGGGTCGGGGTCCGGAGGCGTTCGTCCTTCACGGCGGCCCCGACTTCGACCACAGCTATCTCGTCCCAGGAATGGACCTGCTGGCGGACGAGTTCCGCCTGTCCTACTACGATCAGCGCGGACGGGGAAGATCGACGGGCGCAGCGGAAAGCGTGAGCCTCGCGAGCGAGGTTGAAGACCTCGATGCCATCAGGCGGCATTTCGGGCTGGACCGACTCGACCTGCTCGGCCATTCCTGGGGAGCGATCCTCGCACTGGAATACGCGCTCCGGCATCCGGACCGGGTCTCCCGGCTGATCCTGATGAATCCCGCACCCGTCACGTCGGGCGACATGGCCAGGACCAGGGAGTTGAGAAGCTCGCGTCTGGCTGACCAACGCCGGGAGCTCGACGCGATCTCGCAAAGCCCTGCGTTCGCCGCGGGAGATCCTGCCGTGGTCTCTCGCTATTACAAGCGAGTCTTTGTTGCAGGGCTCAAGAACCCGGACCATCTTCGAAGGTTGGACTGGGAGTTCACCCACTTCACACCCTCTGGCCTTCGACGTGCCCGCGCGATCGAGGAGCGGCTGTTTGCCGAAACGTTCTCCAGGCACGACTTCGACATGTCGGGCAGGCTGACGGGCATCCGAGCGCCGGCGCTCGTCGTCCATGGCGACCACGACTTCGTCCCCGTGGACTGCGCCCGAAGGATCGCCGCGGCGATACCCGGCGCTCGCATCGTTGTTCTGCCCGAATGCGGCCACTTCGCCTTTGTCGAGCAACCCGAAGAGACGCACCGAGAGGTTTCTCGATTCCTAGGCTCGTCGAAGGGCGTCGTCGATGAAAGATAGCAGCACCGATGCCATGGACTCGCCTGTTACGTCGGCACGGCCGAGGGCGACGTACGGATCGCTCCATTCGAAAAGGTTCGGCATCGGGCGAAGCGCAGCGCGAAGGTCCCAGTAGACCAGCGATTCGGTGGGCTGAGGATTCAGCTCCAGGTACCGGCGGGTGAACGCCTCCATCGCCTCGCGGCCGAACGCCCAGTACATATCGAGCCGGGTCATCCCTAAGTCGGCAAGGGCCGGACCGAGCAGCGCGTTCTCCCAATCCACGATGCCGCTGACCTTGCCGTCGGTCCAAAGGACGTTGCCCGGCCAGAAGTCTCCGTGCATCAGCACCGTTTCCGACTCCTCGGGATCGCCGAGCCGCATCAGTGCCTCGACCACCTCCGCTTCCCGAAGCTCCGTGGAAAGGGGACGGTCTTTCGGCGTGAAGGTGGTGGACTTGCGTAGCAGGAACGAGAAATCCGTTCGGGCGAGGTCGGCGCGGTGGATCTCGGCAAGAGCCTCCGCATAGCGGCACGCCGTATCCAGGGGCTCCGGGGAAGAAGCCGTGCACTCGCCGTCGAGGAACTCCATCAGCAGGAAGCGACCTTCGGAAGAGTCCAGCACGGCAACCGGGATCGGTGAGGGAAGCCCGGCCGCTTTGACCGCCTGAAGCGTCCGGAACTCCTGCCCTGCGGGGTCTTCAAAGATCTCACCGACCTCGGGTCCCGGATAACGGACGACGATGCGGTCGAAGCCGCCGCGTCCTCCATCGAGTTCAAGCGCATACATCTCGGCGGACATGCCGCCCTTCAACGGCCATGATCGCCGGATCGCCGCGCCGGGCTGCCACGACCGCACGGCGTCGCATAGAGCTAAAAGCCGATCCAAGGAAACGATTATGGCGCGGCCAGGGCTCGCTCCTACCAAGCAACGCCCTGCACCGACATAACAGAAAGCGAGACTCTGCAACTGCAACGGGTTGCCCGAAAACGCCCAACCTCTCGTAGAATGCCTCTTCATGAGGTCTTCTTTGATTGGTTTGGCCGTTCTGGCGCTAGCGCCGGCAGTGTCTCAGGCTCAAGTGCTCGCGAAGGTCACGCGACAGCGCTTCAACGTTTCGATGGCGGCGACCTACACTCGCGTCGCCGCCGATTCGAACGACAACTTCGTCGCCTTGGGTACGACCGGTGCCATCGCGACGACCGGTGGCAGGGCCTGCCTCACCTACCATGATCGGATCGGCAACGCGCTATGGCAGAAGGTCATCGCCTCGAACCTCGAACTGATCTTCGCCGCCGATGCCAAGTTCGACAAGTTCGGAAACCCTCACGTCCTCCTGAACGGGAGTGAAGGCGACCAAAGGTTTGCGCTTGTCATCAAGTTCGATCCCGACGGCAAGGAGCTTTTTCGACATGTGCACCCCCTGGATAATGGTGTTGCGAACCGGATGGCCATCGATGCAGAGGGCGGCGTCATCGTCGCGGGCAAGGCCAACGCGTCCCGGCTGATGGCCTATAAGGTCGACTCGAACGGCGGATTGGTTTGGGCCTTCGCTCGCGATCCCGCTTCCCCTCAAAGCGAGGGCTTCGATTTGACCACCGACCCTTCGGGCGACGTGTACATCGCGGGGCAGGAAGCGGATTCTGGGTTGAGAGCGGAAATCACGAAGCTGTCCGGGCGATCCGGCGCGGAGCTCTTCTCCCTCCAGATCGGCGAGGAGACCGGTTTGAGCAGCCGAGCCAGAAGGATTTTCCTCGCCTCGAACGGATTCGTCTACTTCGCGGGCGAGATCGCGCGGGAAACCGGCACGTTCGCAACCGATCTTGTTCTATTCGGAAGGCTATCGACAATCGGGACCTCCTTGTCCACCCAGACGCTGGATCTGGGTGTCGGCACCCGGGCGGAGGTCAAGGACCTCTTCAGCGACGGCATCAGCCTGTTTGTTGCCGGCAATGCCACCGGCACGGAAGACCGGCCTTTTATCCACAAGGCGAGCCTCAACCTCGTTTCAAGCTTTACCGCGAGAAACGATCGAGGCCGGTATGCCGGCGCCGGTTTCAGCGTTGCGAGAAGCGCCCTCTTCCTGGTGACCTCGACGGTCGATTCGGTTAGTCAGGTGCGAACCCGTTCGTATCGATCGACAGACGGCCTCGTCGGCGCGGAGCGGATCGTCGGGTTGGGAACGAACGTCTCGTCGGTCGGCCAGGCGGTGACCCAGGACCAACAGGGCAACCTGATCGTCGTGGGCAGCGGGGGCCCGAGCCCAAGGTTCATCTTGGGAAGTTTCGACCAGACCGGCGGCGAAACTCGGCCCTTTCGGTTCAAACTTACCCCCACCCTCAGTGTTTTCTGGGCTCTCGAGCAAAAGGTCCCCGGCCTGATCGGCGGAGATGTCAGCGGGATGGTCACCGACGCAGAAGGCAACGCGTACGTCGCCGGCACGCTCGCCGCCCGACTGTCGACGGGATTCGTTTTCAAGGTAAGCCGTGCGGGCCAGGTCTTGTGGAAGGCGACCTACAACCAAACCGCCAACAGCCGAGACACCGTCAACGACATCGGCATCGGCCCCGACGGGAACCTCGTGATCGTGGGCAACACCCAGAATCTTGCCGGCACCACCCTTGTCGATGTCGCCGTAATCAAGATCGATTCCCAAACAGGCGCGCGTATCTGGACCCACGTATTCGACGGAGACCTCTCGAGTTTCGACGAGGGGAACTCCCTAGCGCTTGCCAGAAGCGGAGATGTCCTGGTCGCCGGGACATCCCGGTTCAACCTCTTCACTCCCGACATCTTGACCTTTCGCCTTGATGGCGCCACCGGCGCGCTAGAGTGGGTACGGTACTTCGACTCCTTTTCCAACGGCACCGACGAAGGCCAGGACGTGCAGGTCGCTCCCAACGGGAACGTCGTCGTCGTCGGAGGTTCCGATCGCGACGCGATCACGCTGGCCTATTCCAGTGCCGGAAAGCCCCTTTGGGCCGGCATCGCCGCCGGAGACGCATCGGACAGGGACTTTGCCCTGAAGTCGGTGATCGGAGCCGACAACTCGGTCTTCAGTTTGGTCCACCTGGTGAACACTTCGGCGACCGGCAGAGAGCTGAAGGGCTTCGTTCGATATGACGGAACGACGGGCTTCGAGATGTCGCGCGGCTTCCTGCCGAGCCTGAGCTCCAGCTTCCTGGACGTCGAGGATGTCGCTCTCGATCGTGACGGAAACCCATTGATCCTCGCAGGAGGAAACGACATCGTCGTCGGCAAGATCGAAGCCACGACCGGCACACGAATCTTTGACCAGAGGTTCGATATTGCAGGGTCTAGCGGCGAACGTGCGTCTGAAATCGCCGTCGACTCCGAAGGCCGAATCCTGGTCCTTACCAGCCCGGCGAGAGGCTTCGGCGGCTCGGGGGGGAACGACATCTCACTGATGAGGTTGCGACCGACCGGCGACGTGGCGAAGCAGATCTTCTTCCAGAACGTTCCTGGCACCGACCATCCTGATCGCGCAAAGAAACTGGCGTTGGGCCTTGCCGGTGACGTCTGGGTGGCAGGCACTGCGATCGCATCCGATGGAGGAGACGATATCGTTCTCCTCCGCTTCAGGCAGAACGTTTCCCCCGTCGCAGCGTCGGACGCCTATGCAACGGATGAGGACCAAACACTCACCGTCCAGGCAAGCGCGGGCGTCCTGGCGAACGATCGAGATCCCAATGGCGACGCGTTGACTGCCCTCTTGGTCACCGCTCCCCCGGCCGGAGCGGGCATCCTGGCGCTCGATGCGGACGGGTCCTTCGTCTTTACGCCCAAGCTCAACTTCCACGGCACCACGAGTTTCAGATATCGTGCCGTGGATCCAGGCGGGTTGCGATCGGCGATCACGACCGCCAGCATCGTCGTGACCGCCATCAACGACGCTCCTCGGGCCGCCGGCGACTCGTTCTCTGTTGCCCGAGGGCAGACGCTGGACATCGCAGCGCCTGGCGTTCTTGCCAACGACCGGGATGCTGACGGCGACGCCCTCACGGCACAACTCGTGGCCGGATCGCTCGTCGGCGGCGGGCAGCTTGTGTTCAGAACTGACGGATCTCTAACCTATGCCGCTCCTGCCCAAACCGGCACCTTCACCTTCAACTATCAAGCCCAAGACCCGTCCGGCCTGAAGTCGGCCAAGGTGAGGGTTACGATCACGATCACGGAATGAAGTGGCACTGGCCCCGGCGAAGGGGTTCAAATGGGTGCGGCTTCCTTCAGGGATGATCAGAAATGCTCGTCTTCGCGAACGAATAGGTTCGCATTGATGTAACTGATGTTATGATGTTTCTTTCTCGCACGCGCGAGAAGGAGATGCATGACGATGTTTCGCAGATCAATCACCCTCATCAGCGTCCTGGCCGCATCGGTCGGACTGGCGTCCTCCGTATCGGCACAGGGAGCCACGGTCATTCAGGCAGCCGGCGAGACCAACGCGATCAACGCGTACCAGTTCCTCGGGACTGCCCAACTTCGCATCGGTCAGATTCATGGAGAGGCTTCCGTGCTCGCCACCTTGCTGGGTGCACCGGTGCCTACTTCGGGAGGTGCCCTTCTGGCTCAAACGAGCCACACGTTCGACCTGGGAGACGGGAACTCATTCACGACTCTGGAC
>DASWVS010000170.1:0-3623 GCA_036401135.1 Fimbriimonas sp. | reverse complement strand
TGCACATGTCCACGAACAAGCAGGCGATCTCCGCGCTGCGCCTGCAGAAGCTACTCGGCTTCGGCAGCTACTCCACGGCGGCGAGGTGGCTCAGGGAGCTGCGGCGCGTGATGGCCGCCAGCGAGGCGAGCCAGAAGCTCTCGGGCGCCGTCGAGGTGGACGAGGCGCCAATGGGCGGCGTGGAGGAGGGGCGAAAAGGCCCCTGGGCGGGCAAGCTCCTCCTTCTGTACGCCGTCGAGCGAAAGGGGCGGAACTGCGGACGCGCGAGGATCCGACTGGTGCCAGCCAGGGACAAGGCGAACCTCTGCGGGTTCGTCGAGGACGTGGTGCAGAAGGGCTCGGTGGTGTGCACCGACGGTTACCACATCTACGACCAGATCGCAAGCAACGGCTTCGTGCACGATCCGAGGGTCACCACGAACGGAAAGGGAGGCCACAACAACCAGCTCAAGATGGAGGACGGCCGCAAGAAGTCGGCGATCCACCTCGGATGCGTATACAGGGTGTCGAACCTCGTCGATCGAGTGTTTCTCAGCGCGTTCCAGGGCCGCTACAGCGAGCAGCACATCCAAGGCTGCCTCGATGAGTACTGCTTTCGGTTCAACCGCAGGCTGGCCGCCACGCCGTTCACCATCATTCAAGCGCTTACGGAGCGGATCGTGAGGTCCAAGCCCGTGCCGTACTGGAAGTCCTGCGGAAGGCTCGCGCCAGACAAGCCTGGAAGGAGAGCCAACCGAGAGTGGGAGCGCTTCTCGGGAGTCTTGCAGGGGGCGGCGTACGTTGGGTAGCGCCAAGCACCGATCGTGGAGCCACACACGGGGCAACCTGGCCGACACTTGCCTGCGGGCGCTCTACTACCAGTACTTCCCCTGGGGCGACCCCGACCAGAACCTCGCTTGGTTCCTGCGCCGCGCCGCCAACCCCGACTCTCTGGCGGGCACGATCGTCCACAGCTTCATCACGACGGGGCTGCGCCAGCTCCTTCGCGTCGGCGAGTACCCGCTTGGTCTCGATCAACCAGCCATCGCCGAGTACGAGGAGTCGCTGAGGGTTAGCCAGCGCATCGCCGAGTCCGTCCGCCGCGGCAAGCGTCCGCCCGACGAGGGCACCGTGCTGTTCCACCATCTGTACGGCGCGGAGGACCCCGCCGCCGAGGAGCGGGGCAGGGGTGTCGTAAAGGGTGCGCTGAGGGCCTTCGAGGACTCGAAGGCTTTGGCGTTCCTAAAACTCACGAACTTCGACCGATGGCGTCCGCTCCTGACCGACACCGACGACCGCCCTTCGTTTGTGGCTGCCAGCGACTTGGGCTTCAGCGGGGCGATCGGCTTGCGCGTCTACGCGGCCTACGACCTCGCTCTCCGCTGGGGCGACGATCTGCTGATCGTCGATTGGAAGACGGGCGCGAAGACGCCGCGCAGCGAAGTGGCCGCCAAGCGCCAACTCGCCGTCTACACGCTTTGGGGCGTCGCCGACGGCACGCCCGTCGAGAGGGTGCGGACGCTCGCCTACTGGCTGCACGACGGAGAGCCCTGGGAGCCGTGCGCCGCCTGTCCGCAGGACCTGAGAAGCGTAATCGAGACGATCGAGGCGCACGACGCCCAAGAGCGCTCGATGGTGACGGCTGTCGCCGACAAGCATGGCGAGATCGTGAAGTATGAGGCCGATCGCGCGGCGTTCAAGCCGCAGCCCGAGAGGAAAAAGTGCGGCTGGTGCCCGTACCGCTCGATCTGCTCCTCGGGCAACCTGGCCGTCTCGCCGATGATGGCCGCATAGCCGTTCTGTTTGCCTTTGAGGCCTGAGTAATGGGGCGCCTACCTCGTTCACGAGCCCAAATGTGCGAACGCTGTACAATGAAGACGTGAAGGGATTCCTTCGTTCCTGCTCCGAGGCCGCCCGCAGGCGACCAGGCTGGGCTGCCTTCGTCTACTTCGCCCTTGGTATCCCTTCGGCGTTCGGGACGGCTCTCTTCTCGAAGACACCAATGTCAAACCCAGGGTACTTCGCGGTGCTGGTTCCAGGATTGGCGATCAGCGGGCTGCTCCTATATAACGGAGCGATCAACATCCTGCGTTGCGACCCAAGGTTCGAGGGGTCAAGCGCGAACCCACCTCAGCCGCGTTAGGCCAACCGACCAAAGCGTCGTACGGTCGGGGCCCGTTGTCGTTGATCCTGCCGTTAAACCTGAACACACCCTCGCTTAGAAACCGCTGGGGAAGCCTGTGGCTCACGGACCCTTGGCCACCTTCTTCCGCCTGATCGCCGCCGATAGCCGCTCGAACACCTCGCGCGGCATGTTCTCCCCGATACAGAACGCCTCTCGCTGGGCTTCCCAGGCGTACACCACCGACTGTTCCTCAGGGGCCAAGTTGGCCAGTTCGCGGAAGCCCGCCTCAAGCTCCTCCTCGGTCCAGACCCTCGGCTGGTCGCTCATGAGGTTCATCTTACGCCGATCGACGGGCAACGGCTGATACAGAACACCGTTCAGAATCCAGAATGAAGTGGGTCCAGGTTCCTACTGGAAAGGACCGCATATCCCCAATACCGCCTTCTGGCGGCCTCGATGACCGCGTACCGCTTGGAAGATTCATGGTCGATGCCGAAGCTGTCCCATCCCAAGTTGGAATCGGCTCCGTGCTTGAGAAGAAGGGCCAGGATCCGCGGATCGTCAGTGACGAGTTCGCTCGCGGGTTTTTTCAGCACCTCGTTCGCCCCCTCTTCCAGCAGCATCTTTAGTACTTCGTATCGCTTTTGATAGGCATGGTAGCTGATCAGCGAGGCGCCTCGTCGGTGGCGAAAGGCCATCATCTCTTTCGGCGGCATCAGTAGCTTTGCCACTTCGACGTTGGCGGCATCCGCGATCAAGGGTATTTTGTCCGGATGGTGCCTCGGTGGCCCACCGTACTTCAGCATCAAACGGACGAGATCGGTGTTGCCCTTTTTAGCGGCGATTCTCATCGCGGATCCTTCGTGTGCTTTCTCGTCTTCGAGATAAGGATCTGCTCCATGTCTCAGCAGGAGTTCTGCCAACGCGGCATCCTTTGTGGTTACCGCCGTTCCCAGCACGGTTCCGCCGGAAGGGGTGCGTTCGTTCGAATCGGCGCCCTCTTCGAGAACCTTCTGGACTCGTCGGTGTTGTGCCTGAAGGGCATCATAGAACGAACGATGGGTTTCCGATGCTGGCGATCCGACGATGGTGCTCAGAACCGGGCCGGGCTCCACGGGCGAGTAGCTTGGTCGGCAGGCGCCTACGACGAGAACCGTTAGCAAAAGAAGGCGTACACTTGGGGCCACCGAACCGAGAGACGGTTTTGGACAAGCTTTTCGTGGGTGCCGCCCCCCGAAACCCGTACTTTTACGGGATCAGATTCGCCGGTACTCGGTATAGATCAGGGAATTCGGATCCGGGGTGACCAAGGCCTCCCCCTCTCCCACCAATTCGAAGGGCTCAAAGAGGAAGCCGAGGGAGAAGACCCTGCCGGAAGCCTCGGCGGCGGCCTGCATCTCGTCGCGAGACTGACTGCCGAAGACGGTCGGCTGGAAGACGGCCCGCTTGCCGTCCCAGGACCACGTCCCGTGGGTCACGCCCTTGTGGCTGAAGGTCCCGTCGGCGCGAAGCTCGAGCG
>DASWVS010000169.1:0-3127 GCA_036401135.1 Fimbriimonas sp. | reverse complement strand
GCCCGCGCCCGGATATCCCTCTCCCGACGTTGTATCTCCACGTTCTGTCGGGCCGCTTCCTCCTCGCTGTAGAGCGCTCTGAGCTTGGTGTCGTTGCGCTCCGCCCCGATCGGCATCGAGAGGTTGAGCGTCAGCCGAAGGAACGGGCCGTCGTCGCGACGGGTGTCGGAGATGTTCCCCGCCGAATAGCCGGCGGTGGCGCGCAAGGTGACTTCCGGCGCGGCACTGGCACGGGCGGAGCGTGCGGTCATCAGCGAGGACTCGCTTTCGGCCCTCCGTCGCTGGATCTCAGGATCGCTCAGAGATGCCGAGCGTGCGAGAGCCTCGGGATCGAACGTGAGGTCGGTGGCCGCCGTAGGCGCCAGCACGACTACGTCCCACTGGATCGGGTCGAGCCCCATCGCGGCGGCCAGGCGCGCCTTCGCCACGCCCAGGTCGAGAACCCGCTCATCGGCCCAGGTTTTCGATTGCGCCTTTCGCGCCTGGGCAGCGAGCACATCCGCCTTGGGAACTTCGCCGGCCTCGAAACGGACGAGCGCCGCGCGGACCAGCTCTTCCCGTGCGTCCACCCTGGCCTGTTGACGATCGGCGCCCTGTTGGAGTCGGAGTGCGGTGAAGAACTGTTCGACGGCTTCCTGCGCCGCCTCCTGAGCCTCTCGTCGAGACTCGCTTTGAGCGGCCTTGAGGTCGTACTCCCTAGCCGAGACTTCGTATCTTCGGGTTCCCGCATCGTAGAGGGGCTGCTCGAGAGAGACCGACAGCCGGGCGCGGTCCGTGCCGAACCCCGAGGGTTCTTGGGAAGATCCGAGTGCTTCCTGGCTCGAAAGGATCACATAGCGGCCGTTGAGGAAGATCCGGGGTTCGAGTTCGAGACGGCTCCGCCTCAACATCGTCCGGGCCCTTTCCTCGCGAATCCTCGAGAGTTCGCGCATCTCGGCGTTTTCCTGAGCCGAGCGCACGGCTTCGTCGAGAGTGACGTTGCGGACCTGTCGGGGAGCCTGCGTCCAGGCCAAGGCCGACAACGCGCCCAATGCCAGCCCAAGGAAGCGCCTCAAAGCCGGCCCTCGGAGTCTCCGATCTCGATGGTGCCTCGCTCACCCAGCAGGAGGGGGCGGGTCGAGGAGAGCCGAATCCACACGGGGAAGACGCCCGAGGCTCCGGTTTCCGAAGCGGCTACCGGGGCGGCCCTCGTTACCGTGCCCTCTAGGGGAGCGTCGGGCTGTGAGTCGAGCCGCACCCGCACGCCGACGCCAGGGCGAACGCTCGAGTACATCGAGTGAGGCAGCAGCCCCTTGAACTCGAGACGTCGGGTATCGGCGACAACGAACGAACTGCGGGCTTCGTGGTATGCCCCTACGGAGCGATCGGCCCGCGGGATCACATAGGCGGCGACCTCGCCGACGTTCAGGTTTCGAGCGACGACCATACCGCCGATCGGGGCGCGGAGGACATAGAGCCTCGACCCGGAGGCGAGCGCCGGGGCTGGAGAACCTGAGGAGTCGGGAATCGAAAGGGACGAGCGGTACGCCGCCTGAGCCCGGGCGAGTTGGGCGTTGGCCCGTCGCACCTCTTCGCTGGACGAGCCCTTTCGCATCTGGTGAAGGAGGGTGCGTTCGGATTCGTAGGCGATGCGCGCCTGATCGAGTTCCGCTTGGGCGGCGGCCACTTCGTCCGTACCCGGCAGCGACTCTGCCAGTTTGAGCCGAAGCGCCGCCTCGCTGTGCTCCGCCTTGGCCACGTCGTAGTCCCGCTGCGTCTGGTCGAGCTCTGCCCGAGCGATCACCTCACGATCCAGAAGAACCCGGTCGCGATCGAGTTTTTTGGAGACGAACTCGAGTTTTGCCGCTGCCCGAGCGGCCTCCTGTCGGGCGATGTCGATCTTGAGCGGATCGCCGGACTGGGCCTTGGCCGCGCGGACGCGCGCTTCGGCCTCCGAAATGGCCGACCGCCGCCTCGCAACCTCGAGCTCTTGTCGCTGGACCTCCTCTCGGCCCCTGGGCAACTGGGCGATCCGCAGCCGATCCTCCGCCTCCCGGAGATCGTCCAGCGTGCGGTTCACGCGGTCGCGCTTGTAGTTCTGAAGGTACGGGGAGTTGCTCGTGCCGGGAGACGCAGAACCGTCGCGCGGCTCGATCGCGATCTCTGCGAGTGGGGCCCCCGCGGCGACCTGGTCGCCCACCTCATGGTAGATCCGGAGAACTCTTCCCTCCGACCGCGGAGGAACCGTAACATGGGCGACCTGCGACGAAACGACCTCGCCTGAAAACGCCTGCGCGCTGGAAGGAGACCTTGTGGCGGTTACCGGATTGGACCTCGGGGGTGGAGTGAACGGCTCCGACTTCTGGACGGCTCCGCCTGTCGCCGAGCCGGCCGCTGCCGGCGGCGGTTCGTCCTGTCCAGGGACGTTGCCATTTTTGGACGTCCAGTAAGTCGCTAAAGCACCGATGGCGACGATGTCAGCGACGAGAAAGCCGATAAGCCATTTCGACATGGGAAGAGTTGTGGGTAGAGCAACAAAGATCCGGCACAGGCCAAGACTAGAATACTACGCCTGCGCGGAAAGGTAAAACCGATTAAGCTATAATCCGCTTTGCCCATCGGCGTGGTTGCATTATGCCGCATTACGTTCTCCAGTCCCAGCTGTCAGCTTTGGGTAGCGAGCATCTCTGGGCTGTCCCCTTGGCACGGTCGGCGACCGGCTTTCTCGCGTTCCAGGTTCTGTGGCTGATGGCGTTCCTTCTATTCCGGCGAAAGGAGGACGCTCGCGATGAGCCGTTTGACCCCGGTCTGGACTGAGCAGCACACTCGGATCGCCCTGATCGTCAGCCACGTGGCGATTGGCGTCGTCGCCACCGTCAGTCCGGAGAACATCGGACTGGCTCTCTTGGTCAGCGGGCTCTTCGTAGCGGCCATTCTCGTCGGGCTCGTTTTCGATCTCTATGTGTCGGTCGTCGCCGGCATTCTCACCGGCGCAGTCTGGTTTCTGCTCGCTCACGTGACGCGGAGCAGTCCGACCAGCTTCACCGCCGCCGTGGGGGGGACGTTCTTTCTGGTAACGGCGCCGATCGTGGCGAACCTTGCCGTCGCGCGGACCCATGCGGAAGAGGGGAGCGCACCGCTGAGCACG
>DASWVS010000168.1:0-2911 GCA_036401135.1 Fimbriimonas sp. | reverse complement strand
ATCCCCGACGGGGCTTGGGGCAGCGATTCCGGCTATTCCGAGAAGCCGGGCGATGCCAAAGACGTGGGCGGCGCCTACCACCTGACGGAGATGTTCCACCCCCTGGAGAGCCTGGAAACGATGGAGCAGATTCTGTCGCTTCCCTGGCACGACCTGCACGACCCGAGGTGGGTCGCACCAATCGAGGATCGTTCGCGAGAGATCCAGCGGGAGGGGTTCGTTTCCACGATGGGGCTGGAGTGCAGCGTCTTCGAAAGCTCGTGGTACCTGCGCGGGATGGAGACGCTCTTCATGGACCTGATCGAGGGCAACGGGATCGGGGATTGGCTGTTGGACCGGATGCGCGATCGCTCGATGGTCTCGGCGCGCGCGTTCGCCCGGGCGGGCGGAGACCTCATCCGACTGGGGGACGACGTCGGCACCCAGCGGGGGATGATGATGTCGGTCCCGTTCTGGCGCGAGCACCTGAAGCCGAGGCTGGCGGCGATCATCGACGCGGCGAAGGGCGGCTTCCGCAACGCGCCCTTTATCCAGTACCACTCGGACGGGGACGTCTCCGACATCGTCGACGACCTCGTCGAGATAGGCGTGGACATCCTCAACCCGGTGCAGCCGGAATGCATGCCGATCGACGAGGTGGCTCCCCGCTGGAAGGACCGCATCGCTTTTTGCGGAATGATCGGCACCCAGACGACGATGCCGTTCGGCAGCCCGAACGACGTTCGCGAAGCGGTTGGCAACTGCGAGAGGTGGATCCACGAAGGCGCCAGGATGATCGTCTCACCGACCCACGTGCTCGAGCCGGACGTTCCCTGGGAGAACGTCGTGGCGCTGGCCGAGGCTGTCGGCCGTATCGATCCTTCAGGCGCCGCTAGCCCGGCCGCTCGAGCCGCAGATCCGGCTCGGTGAACGACTCGTCCGTGTCGCCTCCATCGTCCTGGAAGTTGTTGCCAACGGAATACACGCTGAAGTCCAGGCCGGCGGACTCATACACGAAGCTTCGCCCGCTGTAAGGGTCGAGCGTGATCTCGGGGGGCATCGCGTCAAGGTTGCGCGGCAGCGCCCGGAGAGCCTTCGCGCTTTTCAGCAATTGGGCGTTCAGGATCAGCAAGCGGGTGCGCGCCATCGTGGCGGAGTTCACATCCAGCAAAGGACGGCCCGTCTCGAAGAAGTGTTTGGCGAAGCGCCACCAGGGCCGTTCGCCTTCGGTGGGAAACTCGTACTTCGACCGGGCCGCGGCGGTGAGGGTCGCGGACTTCTTCAGAAAAGCAAGCTCGGTATCGGCTTCCTTCGCCAGGCCCTCGAAGAACGACTTTCTTTCCGGCGGGCTCAGTTCCTGAACGTGCTTGATCGCGTCGCGGACGTCGGGGCCGAGACCTTGCTCGATCGCCTGCCACTGATCCTTCTCGCTCGCATCCTGAAGCGCCTGCACCGCGGCCAGCATGTTCTTGTGCTCGTGCTCGAAGGCGGTGTCGAGGGTCGGCTTCTCGTCCAGGGCGCGACGGATCCCCTCCGCCAAGGCGCCAAGTTGGCCTGCGCCCAGGCGGTCGAGGGCAGGCGCGATGGCTTTGCGGGCATCGTCGGCGACGACGAAGCCCAGCGAGGCGTCGAGGGCCCCGCCGCGCGTCAGGTCGAACCCGAACTTGTGGGCGGTGACAGCGTCTGCGATCGCGCGGTCATACTCGCCTTGCTGGACCGCGTCTTGGATCGACCACGCAAGAACGCGGCCGAGGAGCCGCCATCCACGCTGGTATGGGGGGACCTGAAAGGGCTGCAGCGTCCGGTATTCGAAGGTGCACGGTTTGCGGGCCGCGTCGCGAAGGATCCTCATGGCGCTCTGGCTTTGCTCGATCGCCGCGCGCTTCTGACCGGGGGTGAATCCAACTCGAACGAGCTGTTTGGGAGCATCCCGCTCGGCTTCCAAGGCTGCAAGCGCGTAGCCGTCGAAGGCATTGCCTGATTGGGGCGAGGGAGCGTACGCAGGTTCCGGAGTGGACCACGTGGCAAGACTCGCCGTCTCCTTGCCTCGACAGCCCGCGAGCAGAGCGACCATCACAAGGGCCCACGGACCCCCTACCTTAGGTAAGAACCTCATGGGCGAGGGGACACCTCCGGCGGGCTTCCGGTGAACGCCATCCATAGCATTCGCGACATCAAAAAGAGCATACGGCAAAGTAGACTCTGGCGACTAGGAAGGGAGGGCAAACGCGCAATCATGAAAGGTGTCATTCTCGCTGCCGGCAAGGGCAGCCGTCTTTATCCGGTGACGCATGTCGTCGCCAAGCCGCTTTTGCCGCTCGCGAACCGACCGACGCTCCATTACGCCTTCGACCGGCTGAAGGAGATGGGCGTCCGCGACATCTGCCTGGTGGTGGGCGAGAACGAGGAACAGATGCGGTCCGCGCTGGGGGACGGCTCCGATTTCGGCGTCCGCCTCAGTTACGTTCGGCAGCACGAGCCCCACGGCCTCGCCCACGCGGTGGGCTTCGCCAGGGAGTTCGTCGGGGAAGACCCGTTCGTTCTCTACCTGGGCGACGCGATGTACAACCAGGCGTTCGACGGCTTCGCCCGGCGCTTTCTCGAGAGCGGCTGCGCCAACCTGAACATCGTACAGCCGGTGGAGGACCCGAGCCGCTTCGGCGTGGCCAACGTCGAAGGCGATCGAATCGTCAAGCTGGTGGAAAAGCCCAAGAACCCCGAGTCGAACCTCGCTATGGCAGGGATGTACTTCTTCGGCCCTCAGCTTTGGGAGGTCCTTCCCGACCTCAAACCGAGCGCCCGGGGCGAGTACGAGATCACCGACGCGATCCAGCTGCTGATCGATCGCGGCCACGAGGTTCTCGCCGGCGTCTACACCGGCAAGTGGTTCGATACCGGCACTCTCGACTCGTTCCTGGAGACCAGCTCGTTC
>DASWVS010000167.1:0-6183 GCA_036401135.1 Fimbriimonas sp. | reverse complement strand
GGCGACCGTGTGGCCTTTGCTGTCGACGAGCCAGAAGCGCTCGCCCTCGTCCGTGAACAGGACCCCCATGTCGTATCCGAGGGTGCCCACGATGTGGCTGAGGTTTCGCACGTGCCGCTCGATCTCGGCCGGCGAACGGGGCGCCTGCTTCGCGTCGTTGAAGGCGTTCAGCGAGATCGACTCCACTCCGAGGTTGCTCAGCATCGCGGGATAGATCGCCGCAAGGGACGAAAAGCCGAAGTCGCACGCGATCCGCATGCGCTTCCGGGACTCGAGCGCGGGCAGGTGGTGGAAGAAGTCCGACTGGTACTCCTCGATGGCGCGGCTCCCGAACTCGATGATCCCGAGGTCGTCGGGATCGGTGCGGTTGAACTCCTCCCGGAAAAAGGCGGTCTCCACCTTGCGCTCCAACGAGCGGGACAGGTAGGCGCCGTGGGAGTCGAGCATCTCGACCAAGGTCACGCGGGAGTTTCCGGGAAGCTTCCGCACGTGCATCGCGCCGCTCGCGCCGCTCGTCCGGATGAAGTGGCGAGCGATCGGCAGCGCAATGCCGCGCAGGTCGAGGACGTCGCATCCCACCCCCAGGAGCGCGGAGATCAGCGCGCGCTTGATCATGCGGGAGGAGCGGGTGCTGTCGCGGCTGGTGATGATGATCGAACGGGGAGGAAAGATCGAGCCGAACGCGGAACCGAGGCGGCAGGCGAAGTCGGGCGTGATCTCGATGTTGGAGAGCCCGGCGACGCCGAGGTCGCGGAACAGGTTGCCCCTCCACTTGTTCCCCCAGACGAGGGACATCGTCACCGTCGATCCGCGCTCGACGATCTTGTCCGGCCAAAGCTTGATCCGAGGCCGGATCGTACAGCTGACGTCGATCAGGCATCGGTCGCCGATCACGGCCTCCTCCCGCACGACGCTGTCGCGCTTGATCGTCACGCGGCTGCAGACGATCGCCGAGTGGATCCCGACGCTCGGACCGATGTAGGCGCTGTCCCAGATCACCGAGCGCTCGATCGTCGCCTCCTCCTCGATGAAGGTGTTGTCGCCGATCACCGTGTAAGGCCCGATCTTGGCGCCGCGCTTGATCTTGCAGTTTCGTCCGATGCAGAGCGGGGGCACGAGCGTCGCGGTCTCGTCGATGACGCAGTTCGGGCCGATGTACACGCCCGAGGCCTGGGTTCCGCCCTGGATCGGCAGCTGGGCCTGGCCGGAAAGAAGCTGCTCCTGGGCTTCCCGGTACTGGTTCAGCGAGCCGACGTCCGCCCAGTACTCGCCCATGACGTAGCCGTACATCGGCTTGCCCTCGGCGAGGAGGCGGGGGAAGATGTCGCTCGACCAGTCGTACGCCGTGTCCGGATCCATGTAGTCGAAGATCTCGGGTTCGAGGATGTACATGCCGGTGTTGACGGTGTCGGAAAAGACCTCCGACCAACTCGGCTTTTCGAGAAACCGGACGACGCGGTCTTCGTCGTCGGTGATGACCACCCCGAACTCGAGCGGGCTTGGAACGCGGTAGAGGATGAGCGTGGCGAGGCTCCGCTTCCGGCGGTGGAACTCGAGTGCCTTGGTGAGGTCGCAGTCCGTCAGCGCGTCGCCGGAGACGATGAGGAAGGTCCCGTCGCGCAGACGGTCCTCGGCCTTCTTGACGCTGCCGGCCGTTCCGAGAGGAATCGTCTCGACGCTGTAGTGCATCTTGACGCCGAAGTCGCTCCCGTCGCCGAAGTGCCCCTGGATCTCGTCGCCCAGGTAGTACAGCGTCGCCACCACCTCGTCGATGCCGTGGCGCTTGAGAAGTGTCACGATGTGCTCCATGATCGGCTGGTTGCACACCGGCACCAAGGGCTTGGGACGATTGGTCGTCACGGGGCGGAGCCTCGAACCCTCTCCCCCTGCCATCACCACCGCTTTCATGCTGGACTCCCTTCGCGGAACGAGGATCAGAGCACGCGGTACGAGCCGTCCTTCCGAACCGTTACCGTCGGCACGCCGCGAGTCCGCTCAAAGGAATCATAGCCCTTTTTCAACTCGGCCCAGAGCACTCGATGCTCCGGATGCCGCCTCAGGAGCGCACGATAGCCCGCGTCGTCCATGCGTGCGGGAAAGAGGTGGACGGGCCGCTTTCCCGGGGAATCCTTCAGGAGCAGGTACAGGCGCTGGATCACCGCGTCCGTCATCGCAAGGCACCCGATGCTGGCGCGCCCGCCGTGGAGGTAGATGTCGCCGCCCAGCTTTCCACGGCCGCGGATCCGGTCGGACCGGTTCGGGTAGTCGATCCGCATCGAGAGCAGGTACCGGCTCTGCGGGTTGAACGCATCGATCCGATAGTAGCCTTCCGGGACCTGGAGGTCGCCCTCTTTCCGTTTCGGCCCGAGACCGCCGGACAGTCCGGCGATGGGATACGTGGCGAGAGGTCGGAAGGGGCCTGACCGGTTGGCGATCCAAACCTCCAGAAGCCTCTCCCGCTTGAAGGCGCGGAGGTAGACCCGCGCCGGCGGGTACCGGACTCCCGCCGATTCCACTTCGCGGCGCAGCGACGGCCCGACCGCGAGCCGGGCGTCGGCAACGCGGTCCGTCGAGAGGACTGCGAGCCAGCAGACCGCGGCGACCATCGGCATCTAGGAACCTTCGGCCTTGGCCGGCACGACTCTGATCTCGTTGAGCTTGGCCGCTTCTCCGCTCCGGCCGATGATGCGGATGAACCGGTACCTTCCGCCGGGCAGGCGGTACGCCACCGACCTCACCGGTTCGAGGTTCCCGGATTTCATCCTCGAAGCGTAGACCCAGTCGCGCTCCTGGACGAGGGGCCGCACCGTGTTCACCAGCTGCCCGGTTCCATAGGCAACGATATCGAACCGGCGCCAAACCTCGTCGGAAGCCCCCGACAGGCGGATCTCGCCGATCGTGCGGTCCCGGCCGAGGTCGATCTCCACCCATGCGTCCTTGCCGGCGGGAAGATCGATCGGCGTCGCGTCGTTCCCGTCGACGAGCGACGCGAGCTTGGCCGGAGCCGAGTTGCGCGAGTCCGAAACGATCCGGTTCGCCGCCAGGTTGACGCCCGCGTCGAGCGGCACGCCGGGGAGGTTGAACCGGAGGTCGGCGATCGCCACGGCGGCGTTGCCGCGCGCGAACGCGTCCGCCGCCTGCCACGCCTTAAGCCAGGAGTAGGCCGTCACCCCGTTCTGCTGGGCCCGCACGAGGAAGACTCCGCGCGTGGGGTCGGCGCCAAGGTCGCCGAAGAGCCCGCCCTCTCGCTTCGGCAGAACGGCGACGCCGTGCTCGTTGGTCGCGACGGTGAAGGCCGGCGCTCCGAGGTCGATCTTGCCGCCCACCTGTTGGAAGAAGTTGACCTCGGTCCCGTTCAGGACCCGGCCCCCGTCGTCCTGGACGCGGATCAGGACCGAACTGGGCAAGCCGGCGTACGGGATCCGGTTCTCGCGCCTGCCGAGGTTCGCATTCAGCGTGGCGACCTCGGTCGCCGAAAGGAGGCCGGTCGCGTCGGGCGGGATTACGTCGAAAGGCTCGAAGGGTCGCGGTTCATAGGGCAGCCACATCGTCCCGGGCACGCCGCCCTCGTACCGGGTGTCGCCGCCGCCCATCACCCCCGGGAAGGGATCGACGCTGCCGAGGGTCAGAGCGAGCGCTCCCGAGCCGGGAACCACCTGCTGCTTCGAAAGGTCGGGCAAGCCGACGAGCACGCCCAACGCTCGGAGCGACGGTGCGGAGGCGTTCGGTTCGACGGTGAACGAGGCGATCCGGAGACGTTCGAGCGAGCCGTCGGGCGCGAAGGAATAGCGGCTTTGGGTGCTGTAGACCTCGTTCCACTCGCGCACCATTCGCTGCCATGCGTCTTCCGAGCCCTTTGCGACCGTCAGGTTGACGGGCAAGCCGCTTTCCTGGATCTCGAGGTAGTCGTTGGCGGGGGTGGCGTCGTCGCCCAGAGGCACGATCCGGAGCCCCAACGGCTGTGTGCGGTGGTCCGTGTCGTCCTTCTTGTGGCTCCGCCGGAAGGTGAGGGTCGTTTCTTCGCCCGGTGCGATCGCCGCAGGCATGTCGACCGCCGCTCCCGCGTTGCCGTTCACCAGCCAATTTGCGCTGAAGCCTCTGGCAGGCTCGGTCCCCACGTTTCGCACGTGCGCCACATAGGTGCGATCGTTCTCTCCGTTCGCCTCGATGAGATAGACGCCGAGGTCGGCGCCGGTCTTCTCAGGCGCCTCCTCCAGCTCGAGGACGAGGCGTGGCCGACCGATGCCGGCCTGGCTGCTGTAGAACTCGACCGGATTGGCAAAGCGCAGCGCGATGCCATGGTTCTCGTACCACCTTTCGCGCATCCTCTCGACGGCGGGCCCCAGGCCGTCGACGACGTACTCGCTTTCGGTCGCCGAGGTGGTTAGTCCTTCGATGGGCGTCGCGTCCGCCGAACCGCCCGCACCGGGATCCTGCCAGGCCTTGCCCCCCTCGCCGGTCTGCCTCGACTTCCAGGTGGAAGCCCAACGTACCGGAGTCCCCGTGGAGCCGCGCGCCAGGAGCGGCCGCATCGGCCCTTCGTGCCAGGGAACGAGGACACGGCTCGCCTCCCGCAGTTCGGGCTTCTCCGAGAGCGGGGTCAGGACCAGACGCGCGGCCTTGATCCTCTTGCCTTCGCCAGCGACTCGGTCGAGGTCGGCGAAACGGATGAGGACCGTTCGGTTCGGACCGCCCATCAGGGTGAGAGAACTGCCCAGGTGTTCGTCCGGCGCGGAGGCGTCCAAGGTCGTGTCCTCGACCGCCCAGTAGCCGGACCCGTCGGCGAGCGCCCCACCTCGAGTGACCTCGATCACGCCTTGAGGCAAGGAAAGCGCTAGGAGAAGCACCGAAACCATGCAGGGATTGTACCGATGAATGTCGCGAGCCGCTAGGACGGGAGCCCTTACTTGGCCAGGCAGTGCAGCCGGCCGTCCTCTCCTCCGATGAACAGCCTCCCACCGGATAGCGACGCGGAGCCGCGCAACCTCGAACCGAGCTTCAGGCGCCAGGAGAGCCTCCCGGTTTGGGCGTCTGCCGCATACAGGACGCCCTCGTCGGACCCGAAATAGACGTATCCGCCCGCGACGAGCGGCGCCGAGTTCGCCTGGCGCTGAGTTCGGAAGGTCCAACGCAGCCTGCCCGTTCGGGCATCGACAGCGAACACCCTCTTGCTCCGGGAGGGGAAAAACACCAACCCGCCCGAGACCGCCGGGGAGGCGTAGCAGGCGGCTCCCTCCTCGCGCTCGGCCACCTTCCACGCGACCTTTCCGGCGCCGGCGTCGACCGCGGTATTTTCGCCGCGCGTGTTCGCCGTGAACACGCGGGCGTTGGACGCCGCAGGGCTTGCCGAAGCGTTGCCGCCGACCGTCACCTGTCGCTTCACCCGACCCGAGCCCGGATCGATCAGGCGCAGGATCCCGTCGCAGCCGATCGAGGCGAGATCCTTCCCGACCAGGATCGGCGTGGCGTGGATCTGGGCCTTCGCCTGCACCGCCCACGCGACCTTCCCTTTCGAGGCGTCGAGGCAATAGAGCCGGGCGTCATAGGAACCGAAGACGATGCGGTCGTTCAGGGGAAGGACCGAGCTCACGATCTTGTCGCCGGTTTCGAACTGCCACAGCTTGCGGCCCGTCGCGGCGTCGAGCGCGTAAAGGATCCCTCCTTCGTCTCCAATAAAGACCTTCCCGCCGTGGACGGTGGGAGACGCGCTGAAAGCCGAAGGGGAGCGGAACGCCCACCGCTTCCTGCCGTCGACGACCCGCAACGCGAAGACGGTTCCGCCCATCGTCGATGCGAACGCCGTTCCGCCGGATACCGCGACCGCCGAATCGATCGCTCCATCCAGCTCTACGGACCACTTCTCCCGCAACGGAGGAGTGAGCGATTCCTTCGAAGCGCCGCTTCCGGCCACGTCGCCTCTCGGCAGCGTCCAGTCGACGACGAGCAGGGCGAGGAGCAGGTTCATTCGGTTCGAAGCGCCTCCATCGAGGCCCGTCCCAGAGCGGCTCTTGCGACCACGGCACAGGCGACAAGGCTGAGGGAGAGGATGGTGAGGCTTCCCATGGCCACCGGAATCCATGACCAAGAAGCGTCGAAAAACGCGCCGACGCGGCCCGCGAGGGCTCCGATGGCCAAACCGAAAACGACCGCCGCGAGGTTCGCCCCTGCTGCCAAAACGCCCAG
>DASWVS010000166.1:0-4944 GCA_036401135.1 Fimbriimonas sp. | reverse complement strand
TCCATGGGAACCATCGAACGAGGCTACCCAAAGAGCCCCTTTCTCCCTCCAAGGGAGAAAGGGGTTGGGGATAGAGGGTGAGGGTGCGACCCCGCGAACAGGGGCTTACACTGGAAGCCGGCCGATATGCGTCCCCTGGTCGGTGGCGTCCAGGATCCAGTAACGCGACTGGAGCCCGGCGGCGGCGAACGCATCCTTCATCCCCCGGCCGATCCGGTCGTAGCCATCCCGGGCGAACGCGATGATCCCCGGCCCGGCGCCGCTCAGAGCGACCGTGATCGCGCCCCCTTCGAGCGCCGCCCGTTCTGCTTCGCGAGCCCCGGGAATCGCGTCGAGGCGGTACGGCTCGTGGATCCGGTCGTTCATAGCGCGTCGAAGAAGGTCGTCCTGCCCTGTCCGCAAGGCCTCGGCCACCAGCATCGCCCGCCCGATGTTGAAGATCGCGTCAGCCTTGCTGTACGTCTCGGGAAGCGAGGCGCGCGCCTGCGTCGTGAGGTAGAGGAAGTCGGGCACGCAGACGACGGTCTTGACCGGGACGTGCGGGATCCTCTGCGTCAGAACGCCGGTCCGGTCCGGCACGACGATCACGAATCCGCCAAGGAGCGCGGGTGCGACGTTGTCGCCGTGCCCCTCCATCTCGACCGCCCGCTCGAGAACGCGTTCCCGATCGATCAGGCTCGGATCCTCGCCCGAGGCGTGCAGCCTCACCGCCTCGGAGAAGAGCACGCCGGCGAGCGTCGCGGTCGAACTGGAGCCGAGGCCGCTGGCGACGGGGATCGTGTTGTGCGCCAGGATCTTGAACCCGACGGGGCGGCGGATCGCAAGACGATCCAGCTCTTCGAGGAAGACCGAGGCGGTGAGGTTCGATTCGTCGGCCGGCAGCCCTTCTGCGCCTTCCCCGTGGGTCTCGACGCACACGCCGCTCCCTCCGAGCCGCAGCTCGAAAGAGTTCCACAGGTCCAGGGCCAGGCCCATGCAGTCGAACCCTGGCCCGAGGTTGGCGGTCGTGGCCGGAATGCGAACGCGGATCATGGCTGCAGGACCTCCATCAGCGCGCCCAGATCGGCGTCGAGGATCCGAGGCGAGGCCGCCCCTTCGGCGGCCGAATCCGGATCCTTGAGACCATGCCCCGTCAGAACGCAGACGATCCGCTTCCCTTCCGGTTCGACCTTGCGACTCCGCACCGCCTTCATCAGGCCCGCGACACCCGCCGCCGACGAGGGTTCGCAGAAAACACCCTCGGTCCGGGCGACCCAACGGTACGCGTCGAAAATCTCCTCGTCGGTCACGCTCAGGACATGCCCGCACGACTCCCGCAGCGCCGCAACCGCCTGGTCCCACCGCGCCGGATTTCCGATCCGGATCGCGGTCGCCCGGGTTTCCGGTTGCTCCACCCGCCGCCCAAGCACGATCGGCGCCGCCCCCTCGGCCTGGGCCCCAAGCAGCCGCGGCCGGGCAGGGAGAGGAGGCTCGGTAGAAACCTGCGCAACCCCCTGGCTAAAACCTAGCCAATAGGCTGAGATGTTGCCCGCGTTGCCCACCGGCAGGCAAAGCCAGTCCGGCACGGATCCCAGTTGCTCGACGACCTCCCAGGCGGCCGTCTTCTGTCCCTCGAGCCGCGCCGGGTTCACCGAGTTCACGAGGGCGATCGGAAGCCGTTGCGACACCTCCTGGACGAGCCGCAGCCCGTCGTCGAAGGAGCCGCGGATCGCGATCACCTCGGCTCCGTAGGCAAGGGCGCCTGCGAGCTTCCCGACAGCGATCTTCCCCTCGGGAATCAGCACGATGCACCGGAGCCCCGCGCGCGCCGAGTACGCGGCCGCCGACGCCGCCGTATTGCCGGTGGAGGCGCAGATCACCGCCTTCGCACCGTCGGCGACCGCTTGGGTGATGGCGGCGGTCATGCCTCGATCTTTGAAGGATCCCGTCGGGTTGAGCCCCTCGTACTTGAGGAAGAGCTCGGCTCCGGGGGCGACCCGAGCCGCCAGACGGGGGGCCGGAATCAGCGGCGTGTTCCCTTCGAAGAGCGTGACCGGCTCGATGCGGCGGTCGATCGCCATCCGGTCGCCGTAGCGAGCGATCAGCCCGCGCCAGGGGTTTCCAGGGGGTGTATCCATCGGTCCTCCACCGGCCCCGTCGACGGCGTTCCCTGCATTATCCAACATCCGGCGAAGGCCCTCCGAGGCGGGGCAGGGGGCAAATGCCGGAAAAGTTCGAACAGAAACCCCGTATTTGTACTGGTTTTTTGCCCGATTCGGGCTTTGTTCATCCCATAGGGGGGTGCGGCGAAGCTTTCGAGGGGAGAACCCGATAACTTGCTATAGAATATCAGGAACAGAGAGACGGTGATGGACAACGTAGTCAACTCCCCGAAAGCACTGATCTGTGGCGACTGGCTGAACGCGGCGCTGATCGGTCGAGAACTGGTCGAACGCCACTGGGACGTGCGTTGCACCGACAACGAGGACGAGGCGAACCTCATGCTCCTCCAAGAGGACTACGACCTCGTGGTCATCGAGTGGCGGCCTCCCCAGCACGACGGGTTCCATACCCTGCATCACATCCGCACCGAAATGGGCGTCAAGGACGTTCCGGTCCTCGTGGTGACCGAGGGGATCGACCCCAACGTCGAGTACCGGCTGAAGAACTACGGGCACGTCGGCCTGATGCATATCCCGTTCATCGGTCCCGATTTCGACTGCTTCCAGTGCTGGCAGCACCAGGAGCACGAGTACCTCAACGCCCGCAAAGCGGCCTAGATCCCTCCACCCGATGCGCGGAAGGCCGCCGGACCCCGTCCCGCGGCCTTCCTTTTTGCCTACCCCAACCCGCTTCGCCAGGCGGAGCAATTTGCTATAGAATGGATTTGCTCCCAGCGAGGATATGGACGCTCATTTCGGGGACGAGCCTCGAGCCCTGGTGTTTGGCGACTGGTACACGGCGGCTCTCATCCGCCGCGAACTCGAGTCGCGCCGGTGGGTGGTGAAGGTCGCGTCCGCCCTCAAGGAGATCGAGCCCCTCCTCGCCGCCGACGACTTCGACCTTTTGGTGGTCGAGTGGCGCCTCCCCGCCTTCAACGCCTACCACTCGATCAACCACGTGCGCACGGAACTCGGCTACGAGGATCTGAAGCTGCTCGTCGTTTCCGAGGGGATCGGCATCGAGACCGAGATGAAACTGAAGGTCTTCGGGCACGTCGGCTTCATGCACATCCCCTTCTGCGGTCTCGACTTCGACTGCTTCGCGAACTGGCACCACCACCAGTCACTGCCGCAACGGAGGCCGGTGGCCGGCGCGAACGTGCCTCCCGCACCGGTCGCGCTCGAGGATCCCGCCGCCTGACGGGCCAGCTTTTCGCCAGTTGCCTCGATCACAATCCTGAGGCTTTCACTCTTCGACGGGAAGTGCCCCTATAATGCAGTGAACATTTGCTGCCATTTGCTAGATCGCGTCCCAAGCCATGAATCCTGAGGCGCGAAAGGAGTCACCGAATGTCCAATATCGTTGCCATTGCCTTGCTGGCGGCGGCCGGAACCACCGGTTTCAGCCCCAGTATGGATGCAGAGGTCGGCGCCCTCGCCGGCGCAAAGATCACGAAACAGGCGAGCCACCTCCGGTTCGTCGAGAACCGCGGCCAGTGGGATGCCGAAGCCAAGTTCCTCGCAAGGACGAAGGGCCTCAACGTCTGGGTCACCTCCAGCGGCCTGACCTACGACTTCCATCGCGTCGTTCCATCGTCGCCCAAGCTGCTTCCCCACGAGCAGCCCTCGACCCGCCTCGAGCCCTCCGAACTGGTGGGCCACGTCGTCCGCGTCTCCTTCGACGGCTCGAACGCCTCCGCGCGAACCCTCGGGCAGGGCAAGCTGCCCTCCTACAGCAACTTCATCCGGGACGGCGACGACGAGTCGGCGACCCTGGTGAGAGAGTTCGAATCGGCGAGGGTCGAAGGGCTCTATCCCGGCGTCGACCTCGTCACCTACCGCGACGCCGCCACCGGCGGTCCGCGGTACGACATCGTCCTCGAGCCGAACGCCAACCTGTCACAGATCCGCATGCGATATGAGGGCGCACAGAATCTCCGGGTGATGCCGGACGGCGGTGTGGCGTACGACACGGCCCTCGGCACCGTCCGCGAGAAAGGCTTGGCCGCGTTCGAGATCGACGCATCCGGCAGCCGTCAGGCCGTCTCCGTCCGGCCTCGCATCTCTGGCGGCGCCCTAATCTACGAAGTGCCAAACCGGGATCCTTCGAAGACCCTCGTGATCGATCCCCTCGTCGCGTCGACCTTCATCGGAGGATCCACAAACGATGAGGTCCACAGGGTAGCCATCGGGCCGGGCCGACGACCATACGTCACTGGGGTGACGCTCAGTGCCGACTTCCCCACCTCGATCGGCTCCTACCGTCGCAACGCTTACGACTACTACGACGCTTTCGTTACCAAGTTCCGCGCCGATCTGGCGAACGTGATCTGGTCGACCTATCTCGGAGGCGTCAACTATGACCATGGCAGAGGCATCGCGGTCGACTCGTCCGAAGCGGCGATCGTCGCCGGCGTCACCAGTTCCGGCGATTTTCCGGTGCGGAACGCCTACCAGGGAACGTACGGGAACGGACAGGACGGCTTCGTCGCCAAGCTCCGACCCGACGGGGCCGGGCTCGTCTACTCGACCTTCATCGGGGGTTCCTCTACGGAAGAAGTCAACGATCTCGCCATCGACGATAAGAGCCGCCCCTATATCACGGGCTACACCTACTCCACCAACTACCCGACCCTGAACGCCTACCAAGCGACGCATAGCGGCGCGACCGATATCTTCGTCACCCGCCTGACCGCCGACGGTAAAAGCCTTTCCTATTCGACCTTCCTTGGAGGAGCTTCCTACGATTACGGGCATAGCGTCTCCGTCGATCCAACCTACCGCGCCGCCATCGTCGGCAACA
>DASWVS010000165.1:0-2455 GCA_036401135.1 Fimbriimonas sp. | reverse complement strand
CGAAACGTGCGCACGCGTGGCCTCGCCGACCCAGCCCTCGGGGAGCAGCCGGCGGCCTTCCCATACGCCGTCCTGGAGGTAGAGCTGGCCGAACCGAGCGATGGAGTTCGTCGTGATCGAGAGCCCCCAGCCGCCCACGTTGATGCCGCGGGGGCAGCTCTCCCACGTCGCCTCGCAAATGCCCAGCGGGTCAAAGAGCCGCGGCTCCAGGTAGTTCAGCAGGGTTTCGCCGGTGACCTTCTGCACGATGGCGGAGCACATGTAGGTGCCCAGGCTGTTGTAGAGGAAGTGGGTGCCCGGCTCGTAGGGAACGGGATGCGCGAGGAACGCGCGGACCCAGTTGTCGTCTTCGCGAGCGTCGTACCGCTCCTCCGCATGCCCTCCCGACATGGACAGGAGGTGCCGGACCTTCATCGCGGCGAGGTTCGGGCCTACCTCCTCCGGAACGTCGTCGGGAAAGAACGAGACGACGGGATCGTCCAGCGACATCCGGCCCTCGCCGACGGCCAGTCCCACCGCCGTCGAGGTGAAGCTTTTGCTCAGCGAATAGAGAACGTGGGGGCGATCCGCCGAATAAGGCTCCCAGTAGCACTCCGCGAGCCTCGCTCCGTCACGCTGGAGGATGAAGCTGTGAAGCTCGAGGCCCCTGGTCTCGACCGCATCGACGAAGGAACGGATGGCGCCCATGGGTGAACTTTACCGAACCGGATAGACTCGACAGGATGCTGCCCGCGGCAATCTCCCTCGCCTTCCAAGTCTGCCACCTCGCGGACCTCGACCTGACGCCTGCGACACAGGGGTGGGGCAAGCCGATGCGAAACCGGTCCGTCACCGACACCCCCCTGCGCATCGCCGGCCAGACGTTCGCGGACGGCGTCGGCACCCATGCCCGGAGCGTCATCCGGATCGGTCTCGACGGCAAGGCGACGCGATTCCGAGCCCTCTGCGGGGTCGACGACAACGCCAAATCCGACCGGGCCAGCGTCATGTTTCGCGTGGTCGCCGACGGCAAGACCCGGTGGCGCAGCCCGTTGATGCGATGGAACACCCGAGCGATAGAGGCCGACGTTCCGCTCAAGGGTGTGCGCAGCCTCCTGCTGATCGTGGAGGACGGTGGGGACGGGATCGACCACGACCATGCGAACTGGGCCGACGCGTCGATCGAGTATCGGGGCAAAGCGCCCAAGACGAAAAAAGGTCCGAGCGATCGCCCCGTCATCCTAACGCCCCGGCCGCCGAAATCGCCCCGGATGAACGGCCCGATGCGGACCGGCGTCCGCCCCGGCTCGCCGCTGGTCTTCCGCATCCCCACCACCGGCGACCGCCCCATGAGGTTCCGCGCGGAGGGCCTGCCTGAAGGCGTCTCCTTGGACCCGGACTCGGGGATCCTGTCCGGCGCGCTCGACCGGCGCGGAACGTATCCGATCAGGATCGTCGCGACGAACCGACGGGGCAGCGCTTCGCGGACGCTCGAGGTCGTCTGTGGAGACGAGATCGCGCTGACGCCCCACATGGGATGGAACTCCTGGTATGTGTGGGAGCACCGGGTCAGCGACGCCGTGATGCGGGCTGCCGCCGACGCCATGGTGTCGACCGGCCTCGCCGACCACGGCTGGCAGTACGTGAACATCGACGATGCGTGGTCCCGGAGGCCGTCGGACGGCGCCACGAGGGACGACACGGGCCGCATCCTTCCCAACGAGAAGTTCCCCGACATGCGGGCCCTGACCGACCACATCCATACGAAGGGGCTGAGGGCGGGGATCTACACCTCACCCGGCCCTTTGACGTGCGGCGGCTACGAGGGCTCGTTCGGGCACGAGCGCATCGACGCGGAGACCTTCGCCGACTGGGGATTCGACTTCCTCAAGCACGACTGGTGCAGCTACCAACCCGCCTCCTGGTCGCTCGAGGAGCTTCAGAAGCCGTACCGCCTGATGGGCGGCCTACTCAAAGAGCAGAAGCGGGACATCGTCTACAACCTCTGCCAGTACGGCATGGGGAAGGTCTGGCAGTGGGGCAAGGAGGTCGGAGGACATAGCTGGCGCACGGCAGGAGACCTCGGGATCGGGTTTCCCCTTTTCCGAGAAGGGTTGGACCTGTACGCGGACGAGGAACTCCACCGATACGCGGGTCCAGGTGCGTACAACGACCCCGACTACCTCCTGCTCGGCGAGCTGTCTAACTTCGCCGGCGGTCTGCGCAAGACCCCGTTCACCCCGAACGAGCAGTATGTGCAGGTGACCTTCTGGTGCCTCGTCTCCGCCCCATTGATCCTCAGTGGGGACGTCACCAAGCTGGACGCCTTCACCCTGAGCCTCCTCACGAACGACGAGGTCATCGCGGTCGATCAGGATCCTTGGGTCAAGGCGGCCAAGAGGGTCGCCCGAGACGAGGATCTGGAGGTCTGGGCGAAGCCGCTGTCGGACGGGTCTCTCGCGGTGGGCCTCTTAAA
>DASWVS010000164.1:0-17767 GCA_036401135.1 Fimbriimonas sp. | reverse complement strand
CGGCCGTACGCTCGGCGGAGTCGGCGCCGGCTTCCGACTGAACCTGAACCCGCGCCAACCGCGCAAGTAAGACGCACGACGTGCCTATCCGAGGGTCGCGGTCCAGATCAATTGGACCTCGTCCATCGGGTAGGCATGCGCATCCGCCTTCGTCAAGGCGAGCCCAACCGATCGGTAGAACCGGCAGGCGGCGACGTTGATATCCTGCGTTTCGACCTCGAGCCGCCGGCAGCCTTGGGCCGCCGCCCAACGGCACACCGTGTCGTAGAGGGCGGTCGCAACCCCCGAGCGTCGAGCCGACGGAAGAACGCGGAGGTCGAACAGGATTGCCGTTTCCGGGTCCTCCGGCGACGCCAGCGCGAAAGCACCGCCCACGTCCTCGCCGTCCCGGCTCGCCAGGATGACGACGCTGGCACACTCCCCGAAACGGTGTCTCCAGCTTTCCGGGCCTTCGCCCTCGAGCGAATCGTAGTCCTTCTTCCAGGGAACGACCGGCTCCTCGACCAGGCCAGGCAACGCCGATACGACGAGGCGGCTGCGCACTTCGAACGCGATGGGGATTTGCCCATACCGGTTCAGAAGCTCGTAGCCGCCTTCGACGATCTCCACCGCCGAAACCTAGACGAGCTCGTAACGGGTGTTGCGCCGTCGCGGCTCGTAGCCCGCCCCTTGAATCAGCCGCTCGAACTCTTCCGCGCTGAGGATGAACTTGTTGCCGGCAGCCGAGACGACGTTCTCCTCGATCATCACCGAGCCGAAGTCGTTCGCGCCATATTTGAGAGCCGCCTGCGCAACCTTGGGGCCTTGGGTGAGGATCGAAAGCTGCAGGTTGTCGAAGTTGTCGAGGAAGATCCTCGAGACCGCCAACGTGCGGAGATAGTCGAACCCCGAGGCTTTTCGCTCGATCGGCAGGTTCGTTTCTTCCGGCTGGAAGCTCCACGTGACAAACGCGCGGAACGGGTTGCACTCGTCCTGCAGATCACGGATCCGTCCGAGGTGCTCGACCCGGTCTTCGACCGTCTCCACGTGGCCGAACATCATGCTTGCCGTGGAGCGCAGGCCGAGATCGGCGGCCGTCCGCATGCACTCGAGCCACTCGTCCGTGGTGTCCTTGTAAGGGGCGATGATCTTTCGGACCCGATCCACCAGGATCTCCCCGCCCGCGCCCGGAATCGAATGGAGCCCCGCCGCCTTTAGCCGCCCCAGCGTGTCCCTCAGCGAGAGCCGGCTGATGTGGGCGATGTAGATGATCTCCGCCGGAGAGAGGGCGTGAAGGATGACGCTCGGGTAGCGCTCGAGGATTTTGGCGAAGATCCCCTCGTAGTATTCGATCTTCAGCTTGGGGTTGAGCCCTCCCTGGAAGAGGATCTCCACCCCGCCCTTGTCGACCGTGTCTCCCACCTTCGCCAAGATTTCGTCGTCGGAGAGCGTATACCCTTCGCCATGGCCGGGCGTTCGGTAAAAGGCGCAGAACTTGCACCGCACCCAACACACGTTCGTGTAGTTGAGGATCCTGCCGACGATGTAGGTGACGGTGTTGCCGGGGACCCGCTGTCGCCTACGCTCGTTCGCCAGCGTGGCCAGATCGATCAGATCCGGGTGGTTGAACAGGGCGAGGGCATCCTCGGCCGAGATCCTTTCACCGCCGTACACCTTGTCGGCGATGGTGTCGATGCGGGTGCGCGAAGGCGCAATCGTGGACATCTCTGACCTCATTGTACCTGTAACTTTCAGCCTTCACTGAAAGTTCAACCCGCCGAGAGGCTGATTGGCTGGACCTCCTCGACGCTGCGGTAGCCTGCCATAAAGATCCGGGACGCCTGGATACCGTCCTCCATCGAAACCGCGACCTCGCGCTCGCCCAGGCAGCAGCGGACGAAGTCGTCGACGAGAAGAGCATCCATGTTCGATCCGTAGCCCGCGACGACGTGCGTCGGCTGCCCCGTGCGGTAGTGCTGGACCTCCTGCCCGAACATATCCAGCTCGATCACGCCCTCGTCCCCCACCACGTTGAGCGTCACGTCGCCCCAGGTCTTGTAGCTCGGCGGACGGGACCAGCTGGAGTCGATGGTGGCGAAAACACCGTCCGGGAACTCGAGGGTCGCCATCGCGGTATCGTCCCAATCCTGCCCGTACATGTTGTGGCCGGTCTGGGCGGTGACGCGCACCGGGTCGGCCTGCAGGAGGTCGCGAAGGAGGTCGCCGACGTGAACGACGTGGTCGACCAGCGCGCCCCCTCCCGATTTTTCGGTTTCGACGAACCATGAGAACGGGCAACGTCCGTGGTTGGTGGCGCATACGGCCCGGATTTTCCCGATCTCACCGGCCGCCACCCGCTCCTTCAGCCTCGTATAGGCTGGGGAGTAACGGCAGGGGAAGGCCGTCATCAGCTTCACGCCGCCCGCCTCGACCGCCCTGCGCATCCGGTCCGCCTCCTCGTTGGTCGTGACGAGGGGCTTCTCGCAAAGGATGTGCTTCCCGGCCTTCGCCGCCCACTCCGCCATTTCGGCGTGCCGCTTGTTCTCGGACACGATCACCACCGCGTCGACCGCATCCAGAAGGTTCTCCAGGTAGCCGACGAACGGGATTCCAGACTGCTGGGCGAACGTCTCGCCCCTTTCGACCTCGTCGTCCCAAGCCCCGATCACTTCGGCTTGGGGATGTGCCTTGAGAGCGCTGACGTAGCTCCAAACATGCAGATGGGCGGACGAAAGAATCCCCACGCGGACCATGTCCCATTATAGGCTTGGCGGGTGGCGCTCATCGCCGCCTCGCCCCTTGCCCGGGAGGTGAAATCGTGATTCGGCGCCCCTCTTCCTCGAAGGCGATCTCCACGTTCCAGACCGAGCCCGGATCGACGAGCCCATTCGCCCGATCCGGCCATTCGATGAGGCAAACGTGGCTGTCGAGGTAGTCCTCGATGCCGATCCCCTCCCACGAGCCCACCCGGTAGAGGTCGGCATGCATCACCGGCAGGGCGAGGTCGAACGTCTGTACGAGGTTGAAGGTCGGGGAGCGTACCGGCCCCTGGTGGCCCATCGCCTCCAGAAGGCCGCGCACGAAGGTGGTCTTGCCCGCCCCCAGTTCTCCGGTGAGGAACACGACGTCGCCCGGGCCCAGCCGGCGGGCAAGGCTCGCGCCGGCCGAGCGGGTGGCTGCCTCGTCGCGCGCGCGCCTCCTCTCCATCCCCGATGATGGTACCGGCACCCTTTGGCCTAAAGAAGGCATCCTATAGGGAAATGGAGCGAGGATTCGATAAGCTCATGACGCCGGAGGGGATCGCGCTGGTCACAGCGGCGGGATTCTTTCTATTGGCGTTCATCGTCATGGGCGGAACGCTCGCCCGGTTGAGCGCCCGGGAGAAGAGCCGAAGGCAAAAGCCGAGGGAAGAGGAGTAGGGGACCGACGTTGCTCCAATCTGCCTCATATGCCGCAAGTACCGGCACCATCCGCGGTCCGGGCATCGGGTTTCATAGTGGCTCAGCGGGGCGGCGGACCGGTCAAAGGCGATCGTCTGCCGCAACGGCTGCTCCAACTCGAACCGCACCGGATCCAGTCCGCCTGTCGAACCGTCACCGGCTCGTTCGCACGTGAGGGAGAGAAACGATGGGCGCCACTCCTCGGGTTCCGGTTCTGATGTACCACAAGGTCGCGCCTTGTCCGCGAGGATCCCTCGTCCCCGGGCACTACGTGCACCCCCGGCTGTTCGAAAGGCAGGTACGGCTTCTACGTCTGCTTGGCTACCAAACGGTGGGCCTCGACAGCCTCTTCGAGGAGCCCCTGCCCAAGAAGCCCCTCGTGGTCACGTTCGACGACGGCTACGAGAACTACTTCGCGAACGCCCTGCCGATTCTCAAGCGCCACGGCTTCCGGGCGACCGTGTTCCTGGTCGCGGGCCTCATCGGCGATCTGAACCGGTGGGACGCCGACAGGGGCGACATTCCCGAACGGCTGATGACGGCGGAACAGATCCTCGCCGCCGAGAAGGAGGGCACCGAGTTCGGGTCCCATACGAAGACCCACGCCGACCTGGTCGCGGTACGGACGGAGGTGGCGCGCGACGAGATCGCTGAGTCGAAGGTCCATATCGAACGGTTGCTGGGGCATCCGATCGGCACCTTCTGCTACCCTTACGGACGAAAAACGGAAGCGACCGAGGACCTCGTGCGCCAGGCGGGCTATCGAGTCGCCTGCTCGACGCAGGGAGGCGTCAACACCCCCGAAACGAACCGTCTTTCCCTGCGACGCACAAATATGCGAAAGGACACGCATTCCTACGTATTGTTGTATAAGCTATTAAGGGACTACCGCCGTGCCTAGCCGCGACCCGCTCTCCATACTGCAGATCTGTAGCGCCAGCGAGGCGGTGTACGGCGCTGCCCAGAGCCTGATGACCCTGGCGCAGGGCCAGAGGGACCAAGGCGACCGGGTCGAGTTCGTCACCTTCCGCGGCAAACGTTTCGGCCGTCAGGTGCGCGAGGCTCGGTTCCGAGTGCACGAGGTCCGTGTCCGGTCCAAGATCGACATATTGGCCGTCCTCCAGATGCGCAGGACGATCCGACAGGGGAACTTCGACCTTGTCCACACCCACCTGTCGACCTCCAGCGTCAACGGCTGCCTGGCCGCCCGGCTTGCGAAGGTTCCCGCCCTCGCCACCGTCCACGGCATGAGCGGCAAGCTCTCCTACGTCTTCGCCGACCACCTCATCGGGGTCTCACAGAACGTGAAATCCCACCTCATCGACCAAGGGGTCCCGGCGAACAAGGTCAGCGTGGTGTACAACGGCCTGAAGTTCGAGCCGGCGAAACCGACCGGCATCAGCGCGCGCCGCTCCTTCGAAGTGTTGGGGACGCCCGTGATCGGCACCGTGGCGCGGGTGACGGAGCTCAAGGGGATCGAGTATGGGATCGAGTCGATCGCCCGCCTCATCGACGACTTCCCCCATATCCAGTACGTCGTCGCCGGCGACGGCGACCGGCTCGAAGCCTGCCGCGGGCATGCGCGGGACCTCGGGATCGAGCGGCACGTCACCTTCCTCGGCTACCAGAAGGACGTCGCGTCCGTTCTCTCCACGATGGACCTCTTCCTCTTCCCCTCGCTGAAGGAGGCGATGGGGATCGCCCTAGTCGAAGCGATGGCGGCGGGATTGCCGATCGTTTCGACCACCGTGGGTGGGATCCCGGAGGTGGTCACGCCGGACTGCGGCATCCTCGTGCCCCCCCGCAGCGCCGAGGCGCTGGCCGAAGCGGCGCGCGAGGTGCTCGTCAACGATCTGAAATCGCTGTCGATGAGCGAGTCGGCGCGACGGCGCGCGGAGACGATGTTCAGCGTCCCGGCCATGGTGAAGGGCGTCGACCAGGTGTATCGAACGATGATGCGCGAGATGAGAGGGCGTCGCTTCTCCTCGAAAGAGGAGGCTTCGGTGAGCCAACCGCCCCGGTTCGTCCCTTGAACCGCCGAAGCGGGTTCCGGGTTATCCGCCCTTGAGCCGTTTCTCGAGCTCTTCGAGCTGCCGCTCGGCCTCGCTCATGGTCGCGTTCTCGGCTGTCTCGGCCGGGTTGGCGGGTGCGCCGTTCGACGCGCCCACGACCACGTTCTGGGCTTGCTCGGACTCCACGCTGGCAGGCCGCATGCCGAGCCGCTCCTCGAGCTTCTCGAGTTCGGCCTCGGCCTCCATGTCGCGCTGCGTGCTCTCCATGTCGTAGATCTTGCTCTGGATCGACGTACCCTGGAGTTCGGTACGGGCGGACGCCTCGCTCTGCGCCTCGCGGATCCGCTCCTGCACCGCTCCGAACCCTTCGAATTGGTTCTCGAAGGTGAGCCCGTCGAGCGCTTTCGCGATGGAGTTCTGGATCTGGGCCTGCTTCCACTGCGCCTTCATCGCCAGGGCTTCGGCCGTCTTGCGTCGGACTTCCTCTTCCTGGCGCTTGATCGCGATCTTCACCTGCTCGACGGTCGCGACCGCGTTCTCATAGGACTGCTGGAGGCTGGTGCGCTGCGAGTCGAAGTTCATCTTCTCGCGCATCAGCTGCGTCGCCAGCTCGCGGTTCCCCTGCTTCAGAGCCATCGCCGCCTGGGATTCGAGCTGCTGCGACTTCTTGGTCGCTTCTTCCAGCATGCCCGCGAGCCTGTTCTTCTGGGTGATGGCTTGAACCGCCTTTTCGCGGTTGGCGACCAATGCCGCCTGCATGTCGCGTTTGGCCTGGTCGAGCATGATCTCCGGATCCTCGACCTTGTCCATCGTGCGATTGAAGATCGCTTTGAGCCAGCGGAAAAAACGCTTCATGAGTTAAAAAAGGACTCCCCGTCCCATTGTTGCCATTATACACGGACCCCTTTCGGTATCCGTTGCCGGGGCGTAGGCCCCGAGGGGGGCGTAACGGGTATTCCGCCCTACTCAGAGCCCGAGCTTCATCCTTACGAACTCCGGCCTCAGGTCGCGGGGATACATCCGCTCGATCTGGTCGGCGTACCCGACCGTCGCGAACGTCCGGATCAGGCCGAAAGCCAGGAAGAGGAGGCCGAACGCCATCCCTCCCCAGTTCACGAGCCTCGATTCCGTCACGAGCCGGCGGACCGAGAGGAATCCGACGAGGCTAAGGATCGCAGAGCCGGTGAAAAGGCCATAGGACAGGGGTCCCATCGGGTGCGACCGCCACGAAGCCAGGAACTGCCCGTGGACCAGCGCCGACCAGCTGGTCGTCATGCCGCACCCCGGGCAGGGCCGGTCGAAGATCAGGACCGTCGGGCAGGGAGGGAAGCCCAGCTGCTGATGCGTGCCATGCCCGAAGGGGCTCGGCTCGAGGTACAGCGCAACGCCCGTCACCCCGAGCCACAGCACGAACCAGACGAGCTGCATCGCCAGGTCCCGGCGGTTGCGGGCCGGTTCATAAAGCTTCATCGAACGCCTCGGCGGGGATCACGCATTCCGGCTGGAGCACATTCCCATTGACGCGCGCGACCGAGAACACGTTGCCGTTGGGCGAGACCAATGCGCAAAGGGTCCCGCACGGTTCGTCCTCCACGATGATGTGCCGCCCCTCCTGGATATGCCGAACCTGGATGTCCGTCACCCGGACGAGCGACATCGGCGGCAACGCTTCGGCGAGCGGGACGAGGTCCGAAGGCTGGACCGATTCGAGCGCCGTGGCTTCTTCGACCCCGAACCTTCCGACGCGCGTTCGCTGCAGGCCGCCGAGATGGGCGCCGCAGCCGATCGCCTGCCCCAGGTCGTGGGCCAGCGAGCGGATGTAGGTTCCGCCGGAGCACACGATCCTGATCCGCGCGCAGTTCTCTTCGACCGACTCCAGGTCGAACGCGTCGATGTGCACCGTCCGCGGTTCCCGCTCCAGTTCCTGACCCTTGCGCGCGTAGGCGTACAGGGGCTTCCCCTTGACCTTCACCGCGCTGTGCATCGGGGGAAGCTGGCTCTGAAGGCCCATGAACCCGGGTTTCGCCCCCTCGATCGCCTCCCGGAGATCGGCGGGGACCTCGCGGCGTTCGACGACCTCGCCCTCGGCGTCGTAGGTATCGGTTGCCGAGCCGAACACGAACTCCCCGACGTACTCCTTCGGCTCCAGGGGCAGGTACTGGAGGAAGCGGGTCGCCGGCCCGACCGCCATCACGAGCAGGCCCGTGGCGAGGGGGTCCAACGTGCCCGCGTGGCCGACCCGGCGTGTGCCGAACCGGCGGCGCACCTCGTTGACCGCGTCGTGCGACGAGATCCCCTTCGGCTTGAGAGCTAGCAGGATCCCAAGCAATCGATGAGCCTCCGCACCAGGGCTTCCTCGGACTCGGGCGCAGGCATGTCGAGCGTGCAGCCTGCCGCGTTGCGGTGGCCGCCCCCGCCGAACGATCGCGCGACTTCCGCCACGTCCAGTTCGCCGCGGGACCGGAGCGAGCACCGGAACTTGCCCGGCTTCGCCTCGCGCATCAGCGCCGCAATTTGGACCGAGTCGATGAAGAGCATCTCGTTGACGAACCCTTCCGTGTCCTCGTCCCTCGCCTGAGTCCTCTCGAAGTCGTCGTGGGTGAGCACGCTCCATGCGATCCGGTTGTCGCAGGCCATGCGCATCACCTCGAGCATGTGTCCGAAAAGCCGCATGGAGGCCAGCGGCTTCCGTTGGAACACTTCCTCGCTCACGAGGGTGATGTTCGCGCCGTGTTCGAGGAGCGTCGCCGCCTGGCTCAGGGCTTCGGCGGTGGTGTTGCGAAAGCGGAACGACCCCGTATCGGTCACGACGCCGGTCAAGAGGCAGGTCGCGATCTCGGGCGTGATCGTCGCGCCGAGGTCTTGCAGCAGCCGGAAAAGGATGACCGCGGTGGCGGGGGCGTCGGTGTCGACGATCCTCAGGTCCCCCGGCGACTCGTGCGGCACATGATGGTCGATCACGACGATCTTCTCGCACCCGGCGAAGTAGGGCGCCGTGTCCCCCAGCCGCTCGGTGGAGTCGAGGTCGAGCAGGATCCCCAGGTCGTGTTCCTCATGGACCGGAACCTCGCGGATGCGCCCCAGGTCCGGGAGGAACATCAGGTTCCGGGGAAGCGGGTGGTGGCAGACGATCTCGTTCCGAACCCCGGCTTGGTCGAGATAGAACGACATCGCCAGCGCCGAACCGAGCGCGTCTCCGTCGGGATTCAGGTGGGTTCCGATCAGAACGGACTTCGAGTTTGCCAGTTGAAGCGAAAACGCCCGCGCCAGTTCAAGACGATCGGTCATGGGTTGCACTGCCTTGGGAGGAGGCAAAGCCATTTTACTCCACAGGGGCTCTCGCTCACAGGATGCGCAGTCGGCGGGCCAGGGCGCTCGTCAGCACGCCGTCCGGATCCATGCGCGACCGGGTTTCCCGAAACTTCGCCAGAGCCTCCTCTCCGAGGTATCGCTGCGCATCCTCCGGGCGGAGCGTACTGTCCTTGGCAAGGTAGAAGCGGCCCCCGGCTTCGAGGACGAGGTCGTTCATCCGGTGGCACAGGTCGAGGAGCTTGGGCCAGTTCCGCCGCGTCGCCTTGAAGTCCAAGGCGAGGGAGTACCCGTCGACGGCGTGGGACAGGAGGAACGGGTCCGGGCGGTGGCGCTTCATGACCGCGAGGTACGACTCGAGCTTTGCCTCCTGCTGCATCCGGACCTGCTCCCGAAAGACCCTCGGCGCCTGCTCCTTCGGGATGAAGCTCTGGTACTGGATGAATCCGTCGGGCAGGTACGCCCACCTCCAGTTGGGCACATAGTCGAGAAGGAATGAAAAGGCGACGATGCTCTGCGTCTGCTCCTTCCGGTCGCCCAGGCGCGCGGACGCCGTGTGCTTCGCCCAGTTCGTGAACCGCATCCCGGAGCGCCGGCTCATCATCCTCAGGATCCGCCAGACGGTGCTCTTCGGCCAAAAGCCGAGGATCGAGTCCGGCAGATCCTGGTGCTCCGGACGCAAGGTCGCCGGATCGTCGTGGTGCAGGTACCAGGCGGCGTGGAAGTCGCCGCGCCCGGACTCGCGGCCGCGCGCGAAGCAGTCGATCCAGGTCACCATGTAGTCGGCGTCCGATTCGAACTCGTCGAATGCGGCGAACTGCTCGTCCCAGTTGCGGCACGTCGCCGGAAGGACCTTCAGGTCCCCGCAGCTCACCTTCTTGAGCTGGAGCTTTACCCGCGTGATCGCTCCCAGCAGGCCGAGGCCCCCGATGACCGCATAGAAGTCACCGTCCGACTTGGTGAGCGTAACGAGCTCCCCGCTCGGCTTGAGCACGTCGATTTCCAGAACGTGCTCGCCAAAGGTGCCGACCCGGTAGTTGTTCTTGCCGTGGATGTTCATGGCAAGCGCACCCGCGAGGGTCGGGTACATGGTGCCGCTGACCACGTGGGGCCACCAACCGTCCTCCAGGCAGTGCCGCCAGACCCCCTCGATCGTCAGCCCCGGCTCGGCTTCCAACACGCCGGATTTCGGGTCCCAGGAGAGGATCCCGTTCATCCTCGCCACGTCGATCGCGATCGTCTCGGATGCGATCGACGCGTCCCCGTAGCTCCTGCCCGCGCCGCGCAGCACGACCTGCCGGTTCGACCGTCGGGCAAGATCGAAGACGGAGCGCATCTCGTCGACCGTGCTCGGTCGATAGAGGAACGAATCCGCTGCCGCCGTCATCCCGTATCCCGTGAGCCGGGCCATCCGGGAGAGGGGAAGGGCTACACGTTCAGTCGGCGAAAAATCCATGAGGGGATCCGCTTGATCACCGCAAAGGCCAGACGGTGCTTGGCCGACAGGTACTTCTCGCCGCCGGTCTCCGCCCTGGCGAGCGTCCGGCGCGCCGCCTCCTCCGCCGACATCGCCGAACGCAGGTGCATCCCTGCCGTCATTTCGGTGTCCATCGGGCCCGGTTTGATGGTAACGACGGTAACGCCATGTCGGGCGACGCGGTTCCTCAGCGCTTCCAGGTACGTGTGAAGGAACGCTTTGCTGGCGTTGTAGACCGGCTGCTTCATCCGCCCGCGGTCGCCCGCCACGCTTCCGATTCCGACGATCGTGCCGTGCCCGGTGCTTTGGAACCGGAGTGCCGCTTCGTTCAGCCAGGCGACCGCTCCGAGAACGTTCACCTCGACGATCTGTCGGTCCTTCTCGAAGTCGTACTCGCCCACCGCGACCTCGGGCATGACGCCCGCCGCAAACACGACCAGATCCAATCCTCCGATCTCCTGGGCGATCCGTTGGAAGAGAAGAGGGACCGACGCGTAATCGGTCGCATCGTGGGGATAGATCGTGATGTTCGCGCTCTCCCGCGCCAAGGACTCGAGCCTCTCGGCCCTCCGGGCGACGGCGGCGACGCGGCAGCCGGTGGCGGCAAGCTGCCTCGCGATCTCCGCTCCAAGGCCGGATGAAGCGCCGACGACGATCGCGTGTCCGTATTTCTTCATCCGTCCCAAGTTTAGCATCAGCCTCCGGCAAGGTAACTTCAGCCCGATGGGTGCAACCGTGTCGGCAATGCTGGGCCTTCTGCGGCCCAAGCAGTGGTTGAAGAACGCCCTGGTGTTCGGCCCCCTCGTCTTCGCGAACGCCTTCGACCAACCCGCGAAAGTCGTCAAGGCCCTCCTCTGCTTCCTGGCGATGTGCCTGGTTAGCTCTGCGACCTACACCTTCAACGACCTCGTCGATGCGGAGAGGGACCGCCACCATCCCCGCAAGCGGCTGCGCCCCGTCGCGTCCGGGCGGGTTTCGGGGCAGTCGGCGGCCGTCTTCGGCCTGTTCCTCCTCGTGGCGGGCGTCGCGGTGGCGGCCGCCGTCAACCGCCCGACCCTCTACCTCGCGCTCCTCTATCTCGCGTTCCAGGCGGCCTACAACCTGCGCGTCAAGCAGGTCCCGATCGCGGACGCGTTCCTGATCGCCAGCGGGTTCGTGCTGCGGGCGGTTATCGGCGCGGCGGCGATCGCGGTCAGCATCTCGGGCTGGCTGCTCTTCTGCACCGGCGCCCTCGCCCTGATGTTCGCGTTCGCCAAACGGCGCGCCGAGTACGTCGCCCAGGGAGAGTTCAGGGCCAACAGCCGGGAGAGCCTCGAAGGCTACACGAAGCCGACGCTCGACGCCCTGTTCCTCCTGTCCGCGATCTCGTCGCTGGTCTGCTACGGGATCTATTCGATCGAAAGCCGAACCGCCCACGAGCATCCCGGCCTCATCCTGACCACGGTGATCGTCGCCTACGCCGTCTGCCGCTACGTGATGCTCGTGCTCGGGCGTGACCAGGGCGAAGAGCCGGAGAGCCTTCTACTCCGCGACCCCCAGATCATCGCGTGCCTCGTCCTGTTTCTATTGGCGTCCCTCTACGCCATGAAGAGTCCGCGGCTCCCGCTGATCGAGCCGGGCGCCGTGCCGATCCGGTCGGACCGTTAATCCGCGTCCTTCTTCCGCCTGCCTTCCACCACGATCGTGAATTCGCCCTTGCGAGGCACGGCGCCCTCGTCGGGCACGTTCGGCAGACGATCCCGATACACCTGTTCGAACGCTTTCGTCAACTCCCGGCAGATCGCGTAGCGGCGTGCCCCCAGCGCCTCGAACGCCGCCTCGAGCAGGCCCTCGAGCCGGAAAGGAGACTCGAACAGCACCAGCGTCATCGGCGAGTCGGCGAACGGCGCCAGTTCCGAGACGATCGCCCCTTTCTTCCGCCCCAAAAATCCCAGGAACGCGAACCTCTGGGCGACGACCCCGCTCGCCGTCAGGGCGGTGATCACCGCGCTCGGGCCCGGGACCGCGGCGACCGGCAAGCCCTGCTTGTGGCAGGCGTCGGCGATGAGCGCCCCTGGGTCGCTGATCGCAGGCGCGCCGCCGTCGGTGAGTAGGGCGACCTTCGCGCCCTGTCGCACCTCTTGCACGTATCGGTCGATCTGGTACGGGGTGGAGTGGTCGTTCAGTACCCGCATCGGCTTCTTGACTTCGAGAACCGAGGCGAGCTTCGCGCTCACCCGCGTGTCCTCCACGATCCAAACGTCCGCATCGCGCAGCGTCTCCGCCGCGCGCGGAGAAAGATCGCCCAGGTTGCCGATCGGGGTGGCGACGAGGGAGAGCGAGCCTCTCCCCTGGCCGCCTTCGTCCGTCATGGCTTCGTCGCGCCTGCCTTCGGCTTCGCGGCCTCCTCCTTGGCCTTGGCGGCGGCTTCCTCCTTCATCTGCCGCTCCATCTCCGCCTTCATCTCCGCGTCCTGCTTCTTCTGTTCCGCCTCGTCCGCCGCCTTCTGCTTCTCGAAGTCGACCTTCTCCTGGCGCCAGCGGGCGAGTTCCTTCTGGATCTCCTGCTCCTGCGCGGCGGTCAGTCCGCCCGCGGCTTTCAGCTTCGGCAGCTTCGCCGACACCTCGGCGTAGACGCCCTGTCCGCTCGGCTCGTAGTCGTTGTTGTTCTGCGCCACGGTCAGGATCTGATCGTACGCCGCTTCCTTGTCCTTCTTCTGAAGGAAGAGGTCGACCAACTCGAGTCGCAGCGCAGGATCCTCGTTCGTCTCTAGGAAGCTCTGGATCACCTCGATCCGCTCGTCCGTCAGCTTCGCCTTGTCGGCGCCCGGCGCGTTGTAGATGCTGTCGAACGCCACGAACGCGACCACGGAGGCCTCGTTGCTCCCGGGCCCGCCCTCTTTCTGGGCGTTCTTCGCCAGCTCGTAGATCTCCCGCATCTTCTCGGCGCGCTTCGTGGGCTCGAACAGAGCCGGGTCCTGGAAGGCGTTGCCGAGCTCGTACAGCGCCTGATAACCCGGAGCCTTCCACTTGACCAGCCCGCCTTCCTTCGCTTTCTTGATCTCTTCCTGAACGAGAGCCTGGGCCCGCTGGTTCGCGGCTTCGTCCCGATACTTCTGCTTGTCCTTGTCGAAGTCGGCGGGCAGGTTCGGCGTGACCTTCACCAGCTTGTAGATCGCCTTGCCCTCGGGGACCGTGATCACGCCCGAAGTCTCGCCCGCCTTCAGCGAACGCAGTTCCCGATACTCGTCCATCGAGTAGATCGTCGCGCCGGGGAGGGGAAGGCTGGTCTGGCTCAGCTTCTTGTTCGGCTGGGGGAAGTCCTTCGAATAGCGGTCGATCGCCTGCTCGAAGGTCAGCTTGCCCGCTTTGATGTCCGCGAGGACGCTCTCGGGCTGCACCGTCGGTTCCTTGCCCGCCTCTTCCTTGAAGAGGATGCGTTTGAACTCGTAGGTGCTGTGCATCGCCTTCAACTCTTCGTCGGTCGGCGCGGACTTCTCCTTCATCTTCTCCAGCAGGATCCCCCGCGAGGCGTCCGCCATAATGAGGTCCTTCTTGTGGGGATCCTTGCGGGCTTCCTCGATCTCCGCCATCTGCTCGGACTTCAGCTCCTGCAGGGTCTTGCCCGTCTGCTTCTTCACAAACTCCTCGAAGGTCCCCTGCTTGTTCGGGCTCATCTCGTACTGCATGCGGTTCAATTCGAACTGCTGGTCGATCAGGCTCTCGATGGCGTGGCGCACCGACTCGTCGTTGAAGTCGGCGCCGTTCTGGCGCGCGAGGTACATCGTCAGCGAACCGTCCACGACCGACGTGACGGCGCCGGCGGCGATCGAGGCCATCTGGAACGGCCCCATCTGCTGGTTCGGCGATTGCTCCTGGGCCCGCTTGGCGCTGCTGTCGATCGCAGTCGCGATCGCATTCGCCGGGATCTCCACGTTCCCCACGGTCACCGCGATCTGGCCGTTGGCCTCGGATTCGTCGGGCCCGCGGGATCCCCCGCCACCGTAGAACAGAAGGCCGCCGACGAAAATGACCGCCATGACGACGAGGAGAAACTTGGCGCAACCGCCATTGAGGAACCGGTCCTGGAATTTTGTGATCGACACGTGAGAAACACCTTCGGGAGCCGGCCGCAACGCCCCGGCGCCCGTATGTTAAAAGCGTTCTAGTATGGCATGGCGTTCCCTTTGCACCTGCGACAACGGTTTTTTGCCTTGACATGTAGACAAAGAAGGTGTATTCTATGTCTACCAGTCGTCTGTACGGTTGGAGGAAGAACCCCACCCATGGCCAAGGGACTTACAAAGCGTCAGCAACTGATTTTGCAGTACATCATGGACTACGTCCAGAGGGAGGGCTATCCCCCCTCGATCCGCGAAATCGGGCGTGACTTCAGCATCGGCTCGCTCCGAGGCGTGACCGTGCATCTGGACGCGTTGGAGCGCAAAGGCTACATCTCCCGGTCGAACACCCCCCGCTCCATCAAAGTCGTCCACCCCGCGTTCCAGACCAGCTCCCGCGTGACGATGCTGCCGCTCCTCGGCTCGATCGCCGCCGGCCAGCCGATCCAGGCGCAGGAGCACGTCGAAGATACGATCGCCGTCCCCAGCGAGATGGTGAGAAGCATCGACAACGCCTTCCTCCTGCGGGTCAAGGGGGACTCGATGCTCGGCGACGGCATCCTTCCGCGCGATCTGGTGGTGGTCAAGCCCCAGAACACCGCCAACCACGGCGATCTGGTGGCGGCTCTCCTCGGAGACGAAGCCACCGTCAAGCGCATCCACTTCGCCCCCCACGGCGTTCGCCTCATGCCCAGCAACCCCTCGTACCAGCCGATCGAGGTCGATCGCGAGGACGCGAGGATCATCGGCAAGGTGGTCGGACTGATCCGCGACTACGAAGGGATGGCTTTCTAGTCCGTCGAAGCGTTGGGGAAGAGGCTCGGGATCCAGAATCCCGGGCCTCTTTTCTATTGGCTTTTCTTGACCCAGCGCTCGAGGACTTCGCGGAGCGCCTGGGGCGTGATCGGCTTGACGAGGTAGTCGTCCATCCCCGCCTCCAGCGCCTTTTCCTTCCCCATCGGCAACCCCCCCGCGGTAAGGCCGATGATCGGAGTCCTGCGCCCTGAACCCCTCTCGTTCGCCCGAATTTGTCGAGTCGCTTCAAACCCGTCGATCGTGGGCAGCGAGAGGTCCATGAAAACAATGTCGTAGGCTCGCTTCGCTTTCGCCACCGCTTGGCCGCCGTCCGTCGCCAGGTCCACGCTCAGCCCTTCTCGCGCGAGTTGCGTTTTCGTCACGAGTGCGCTGATCCGGTTGTCCTCGACCGAAAGGGCCTTCTTCCCATGAAAGGGCTTTTCCGTCGAGGATGCCGTGGCCGGGGTCTCCGGTCGAGTCCCCATCGATTCCTCCAGTGGCAACTCGACCCAGAAGAGGCTGCCATGCTCCACCTGGCTCTCAACGCCGATGCACCCGCCCATCATCTGGACGAGCTTCTTGGAGATCGCGAGGCCGAGCCCCGTGCCCTGGTTGTGAGTCCCGTCCGCCTGCTCGTAGGCTTCGAAGATGCGATCGGTCATGTCGGCGGCGACGCCCACCCCCGTATCCCGGACTTCCATCCGGAACCGGTCGTCCTTCGCGAAAACGCGGAGCGCGATCGAGCCTTCGCGGGTGAACTTCAGGGCGTTCCCCAGCAGGTTCACCGTGATCTGCCGGAAACGGGTTCCGTCCAGGAGGATGAACGGAGGAAGGCCGTCGTCGATCGATAGCTCGAACGAGAGGCCCTTGGCCTCCGCCTGGTTCCGAATGACCTTGGCGCAGTCCTCCAGCAGCTTCCTCACGTTCACGATCGTCGGCTCGATCTCGAATTTGCCCGCCTCGATCTTCGAGAGGTCCAGGAAGTCGCTGATCACCTCGAGGAGGAGGTCGGCGCTTGAGACGATCCCCTCCACGTACGTCCGTTGCGTCTCGGTCAAGCGGGTTTCCGACAGGAGCCTCGCCAACCCGAGGACGCCCGTGATCGGGGTCCTCACCTCGTGGCTCATGTGCGCGAGGAACTCGCTCTTCGCCTGGTCGGCCTGCTTCGCGCGCTCCGCCGTCTCCCGAAGGAGGATCTCAGCGGACCGGCGCTCCGTCACGTCGTGGACGGTCAGGGTTGCGCCGTCCGTCATGGGCACCACCCGTCGCGCCAGCCAACGGTCCTCGCCGCCCAGGTTCACATTGATCTCGTCCGAATAGGGGGTCCCCCGGTCGACGACCGCAGGGATCTCCTCCGACAGCCCTGCGAATACAGGATGGTCCGAGAGCTCGCTGAGCATCCTCGTAAGGCCGCTCGGGGTCTCGATCAGCTCGCATGCGGCGGAGTTCCGGACTTCGTTCTCGAGGTCGATCACCGTGCCGTCGCTGCCGCGCCGGGCGTCGAAAACGAACATCGAATCGAGCGAGCCTTCGAACGCCTCGCGAAGCCTCTTTTCGAAGCGCTGCCGACGGACCTGGTCCCGGAGCTTCCTTTCGTTCTCGCGAAGCTCGAGGTACTTGCGCGTCCCTTCGTTGGCGACCCGCTCGGCGATCTTGACCGCCTGGGTGCGCACTTCCTGCGCCCGGTCCATCTGGCCTTCCTGGGAGAGGAAGTCGGCCAGCGCCATCCGCGCCTCCATGCAGAGGACCGGCGAACCGATGCGTTCGCAGAGCGAGATCGCCGACTGGAGCGTCGGCTCGGCTCGGAAGTAACGGGCGTCGCTGGAGGTCGCGTAAAACTCCCCGAGCCCCATCAGCGCCCGCGCCCTCGTGTAGTCGTCCCCTTCATAGGCGCACCAGTCGAGGGTGAGCTGCAGCGCCTCTTCGGCCGCCAGGCGGTAGCCCTGGTCTCGCAGCGACAGCGCTCGGCTCAGCAGCAGGCCGTGCGTGCAGTGCCAGTCGTCGACGTCCCCCGCGAGGCGTAGGCCCGAATCGACCATCTCGAGCGATTCGAAGTATCTCCCGAGGAGGTGCAGCGCGCTCGCGATCCCTTCCGTCGACTCGATCTGCCGCCCGCTGTCGCCGAGCTCGACCCAGATCTCAAGCGCCTTTTCGAACTCGTCGAGGGCCTTTTCGAACTCGCCGGTCGCATAGCTTCCCGAACGGAGCAGCAGCCACCCGTTCGCGTTGTGGTGGAGCCCTATCGCCGACTTGTCGTCCAATCCGACCGCCACCGCCTCCATCTGCTCGAGAAGCTGGCGGGCGCCGCCGTAGATCCCCTGATTCAACAGCGCGAGCGTCTGCACGTACCACGTCCGCGGGAGGATCATCAGGTTGCTCCCCTCGGCGTTCACCTTCATGGCCTCGCGCGAATGCTCCAGAGCCTGGGCGGCGTATCCGAGCCGAAGATAGGCGATCGACAGCTCGTGCTGCCAGTCCGGGTCCCGGGGCTGAGGCTCGGCAAGCAGGTGCTCGAGGAGGGCTGAGGCCCTGCCGCGCGCCTGCGACGCTGCCCCCCGGATCTGAGCGAGATCCGGCAGCGGCGCCGAAAGGACGCGGTTGAGAGCCTCAACGGAGAGCAATGCCATAGCACTACGGAACGGGTCGAATTTGATTA
>DASWVS010000163.1:0-10091 GCA_036401135.1 Fimbriimonas sp. | reverse complement strand
ATCGCGCAGCTTCTGGACGAGTTCCGCGTCCGTCCGTTCCGCGTTCCATCGCTGGACGGCCTTGGAGAGTTCGCTGACCCCGACGACGACGACCAGGAAGAGCGTCCCGACCAACATCACGGTCATCAGAAGCCGCTTGACGAACAGCGACTGCTCCGGCTTCAGAAGGGGCTGCCGGGGAGGTGGCGGGTAATAGATCGGGGCCTGGGTGTAGTAGGGGTTCGACTGTGGCACCGGGAAGGATGTCTGCGGTTGGACGACCGGCGGGGGGACCACCGCCGGCTGCGGCGAGACGTACGGGTTGAAGGCGTACCCCGGGGCGGGAGCCGGCGCAGCATGCGGGACCGGCGCCCCGCCGCCATACGGAGAGCCATAGGTACCGGGATCGACCGCGTCGCGAACGTTGATCGCCGATCTGAGGTCGGCAATGAACTCGTCGCTCGACTGGTAGCGAAGCATCGGCGTCTTCTGGATCGCCTTGCTGATCACCCTCCAAAGCTCGATCGTGATCGTGGGAGGCTGGGACGGCTCCTTATTCATGATCGCGTGGCTGATCGCCACGACGTTGTCGCCGACGAACGGCTTCTGGCCGCTCAGCATCTCGTAGAGCAGGATCCCCACGCTGAACAGGTCGCTGCGCTGATCGATCTCCTTGCCCACGACCTGCTCCGGCGACATATAGCTCGGCGTTCCGAAGACCTGGCCGTCCATCGTCAGATTGGGCTGGAAGGTCAGGCGGGCGATGCCGAAGTCCGTGATCTTGATCTCCCCGTCGGAGAGGATCTGGATGTTGTCGGGCTTGATGTCCCGGTGAATCACGCCTTTCGCATGAGCGTGACCGAGGCCCTGGAGGACGGCGACCGCGATCTCGACCGCCCGATCGATCGTGAGAAAACCCTTGGTGTCGATCTCGTTTCGAAGCGTGTGGCCGTCCAGGTACTCCATCGCCATGAAGTGCCGGCCGGCGTCTTCGGCGAACGAGTACACCGTCATGATGTTCGGGTGGTTCAGCGAACCCGCCGCCTGGGCTTCCCGTTTGAACCGGCTGACCCGTTCCTCTTTCTGCTGCGGCGACAGCCCGTTGGGCGCGGCGAGTTCCTTGATGGCGACGCGCCGGTTCATCAGGGGATCGTACGCCTCGTAAACGATGTCGTTCGAGCGCGCGATCTCCCGGATGATCTGATATTGGCCGAGGGTGGTCGGAAGGCTGCTCATCCGATCGGAGTAATGGAAGTCCTAATCATCGTGACGTAAAAAAGAGTCCCGATTGTGCGGCACGCCGCGAATCTCGGCCGTTTCTAGGTCCGAGCACGAGCCGTCAAAGCCTCCAATTCGAGCACGACCCGGTGCAGCTCTTCTACCAGGGGTTCGAGGCGCTCGTCTCCGAGCGGGGCCTCGCGGAAAGCCTCGGTACAGGCTCGGTAGTACCACAGCGATCCATCCTCGCCTCCTCGGAACCGATCCCATCGGGCCCCGCCCAACCGTCGCTGCTCGGCAAGCAGCGAGTTGGCGTTGTGAAGCTTGTCCGCCGCAGAGACCAGGAGCGTCCCCGCATCCGCCGAGGCGAGGTGGTCGAGGTACCGCTCCTTCCGCGGCCTCCATTCGGCCTTGGGCGTCTCAAAGGAGTCGGTGCAGCCCTCGACCATCCTGGCGACCCGCTCGCCGAATCGCGCCTTGACGTCGGCGAGCCGTTCCCGCCCGCCTCCGTCCTCGACCGAATCGTGGAGCAGCGCCGCGACCGCCTCGTCCTCGTCCCCTCCATGCTCGAGGACGATGGCCGCCACCATGAGCAGGTGCGCGAGGGTGGGGATGGAGCTTCCCTTCCGCGTCTGTCCGGCGTGAACGATCGACGCATAGGAGAAGGCGGATTCGAAGCGTGGTCCCAACTGCATGGCTTCTAGATTACGACGGGTTGTGCCGGACGCCTCTACAATAGGTCGATGTGCGTTCGGTATGCGGAATCGACGCCCGAGGCGATCGACAGGATCCTTGCGTCGGATCCGGTCGCGATCGTCCCCGTGGGTGCTCTGGAGTGGCACGGAGACCACCTTCCCCTTGGAACGGACGGGATTCTGGCCGAGGCGTTCGCCGAGCGTCTGGCGAACCTCGAGAAGGGCCTGCTGCTCCCGACCTACTGGCTTCCGATCACCACCCTTCCCCACCGGCTCTCACTCGGCATCCGGACGGAGACCTTTCGAATGTGGCTCGAGGACCTTCTCCAGGGGCTGGTCGGCATCGGGCTCCGGCGGATCGCGATCGTGACGGGGCACTATGCCCAGGCGCACGAGATCGAGCTCTACGAGGCCGCTCTGGGAACGATGGAAGACCATCCCGGCGTCCGCGTGTTCGCCGCCGCTCCGCTCGAGCCTCTGGACCGGTTCGAACTGCTCGACCATGCCGGACGGTGGGAAACGGCGCAGCTGTCGGCGATCCGACCCGAACTCGCCGACCCCTCCCGGTTGCCCCGCACGATCGAGCCCAAGGTCCACGGGGTCCTGGGTGAGCATCCTAGTCTCGGAACGGCCGCCGAAGGTTCCGAGGTGATCGAAGAAGCCCTGGGCGCGTGGAGCCGTTGGTTCGCATCCTCACGCGAAGATCTGAGGGACTGGTATCAGAACGCGTTCGATCGATACCAACCTTACGTCGACGCCTACTACCAGGGATCGTGGCAGGACGCGATCGAGCGCTGGTGGGCAGAACGGGGATGAGTTCTAGGTCACGTCGTAACGGGCGGGATCGTGCCGCGTGTATCGCTCTTCGTCCACGACCCGCACGATCGCGTCGACGGCTTGTTCGAGCTCTCGGAACGTGTTGTAGAGCGGAGCGACGCCCAGGCGGAGGATGTCGGGACTGCGAAAATCGGGGATCACGCCGAACTCGGAGATCAGAGCCTGGCTGATCCGCCACGCCTCCGGATGCTTCAACGAGACATGGGATCCACGGCGGGAGGCTTCGCGAGGGGTGGCGAGCGAGAAGCCCCGGGACGCCAGTTGCCGATCGGCCCGCTCGATGAGGAACTCGGTCTGGGCGACGGACTTGGCGCGGATCCGCCCCATCCCGGCTTCGAGCAGGATGTCGACGCCCGGTTCCACGGCGGCGAGCGATAGGATCGGTGGCGTCCCCGCGAGGAACCGGTCGATGCCCTCCGCCGGCTGGTAGCGAGGGGAGAAGGCGAACGCGTCGCGATGGCCGAACCAGCCCCAGATCGGACTCTCCAATCTCGTCTGAAGGTCCTGCCGGACGAAGAGGTACGCCACCGACCCGGGCCCGCCGTTCAGGTACTTGTACGTGCATCCCACGGCAAGGTCGACGCCCCAGTCGGAGACCCGCATCGGAACCGCGCCCGCCGAGTGGGAAAGATCCCACAGGACCATCGCTCCGACGCGGTGAGCTTCGGTGGTGAGGCGCTCCATATCGTAACGGAAGCCGGATCGAAAGGCGACGTGCGACAGGATCAGGAGGGCGGTTTCGGAATCGAGGGCGGCGACGGCCGCGTCTTCGTCGTCTTCCGGCACAGTCTCGACCGTGGCGCCGAGGCCTTGGATCAGGTAGAGGTCGGACGGGAAGTTGCCCGCGTCGGTCACCACCTTCGGCTTGCCCTGGCACCTGAGCGCGCCCGTCGCGAGCTTGAAGAGGTTCACGGACGTGGAGTCGCACGCGACCACCTCGTCCTCGCGGGCCCCGATCACCCGCGCGATCTTGCTGCCGACCCTTCTGGGAAGCGCCCGCCAGTTCTCGCTCCAGCCCCGGACCAACCGATCTCCCCATTGCCCCCGAATCGTCTCATCCATTCGCTGGAGCGTCTCCTTCGGCAGCCTTCCCAGAGAGTTGCCGTCGAGGTAGACCAGAGCTGGATCGGCGACGACGAACCGCTCTCGGAAAGCGGCAAGAGGATCGTTCCGATCCAGATCGACCGCCGACAGTTGGCCCATGAAGGCGATTCTGACGGAGTTCGCCGATTGGTTGTATCGTTAGGGTGATGAAGGCGACGCTCGCAACAGTGTTGCTGGGTTTGCTCCTGTTGTCGGTCGCCGCGTGGCGCGACCAGCCGCCGGCTCCGCCTCCGGGCGTCACGAAGCTTGTCTGGGTGAGCGACGACAACCCTTTGCGACGGGAGCAGGTGCGCTTGTTCAACCGCCTCAACCAGGATCTCGAGGTCTCGCTCGATCCGAACAACGGTGGGAACGAGAAGGTCATCGTCCAGTCGATCGCCGGGGTCGGGCCCGACCTGTTCGACTGCTTCAACGGCGCCGACCTTGATGCTTACTACCGCGCCGGAATCGCCCTGGACGTCACCGATCGCCTCGCCGACCATGGAATCGATATCCGTCAGGGGTTCTGGCCGGCGATCCTTCCCACGAGCATCGGGCCCGACGGCCGCGTCTATGGCGTTCCGACCAACGTCGGCCACAACGGGATCTGGTTCCACAAAGAGATCTTCGAGGCGGACGGGGTGCCCTTCCCGAAGACGCCGTGGAGCACGGAGGAATTCATCGAGGTCGCCAAGAAGCTCACCAAGCGCGACTCGACCGGCCGCGTGGTCCGGTATGGGTTCCTTATCGATTATTGGGGTTGGCGCGCCTTCATGCCCGCTTTCGGGGCCTCGCTCTACAGCCGCGATCGAACGAGGTGCACGATCGACAGCCCGGAGTCCATCGCCTGCCTCCGGTTCGTCCACGCCCTGATGCACGTTCACCGGGTCTCGCCGACCCCGACGGAGGAAAGCACGATGTCCGCCCAGGGCGGGTGGGGGATGGGCTCCATGACCCTCTTCGGCGCGCGGCGAGGCGCGATGGCGCTCGGGGGCAGGTGGTGGCTCGCCACCTACCGGGGCCGCCAGGATCTGCAACTCGGGGCGGCGGAGCCTCCCTTCGAACGGTTCCGCGCCTGGACCTCGGCCGGGCGTACGACCATGATCAACAAGAACAGCCCGAACCGCGAGAAGGCGGTCCGGTGGCTTCTGTTCCTGGCGGGGCAGGAGTACAACCAGCTGATCAACGACCAGGCGGACGGCCTCGCGGCGGTGAAGAGATATTGCGAAGGCCCTCGGTTCCTCCTCAACCCGCGGTTCCCCGAAGAGGACCACAACGCCGTCTGGCGAGAGGTCTCCGCTCGTGCCGTGCCCGAGGCGACCAGCCCGTTCGTCAACCAGCGCCTCGCCAACCGCCTGATCGACGTCCAGGTCGACCTGCTGAGAACCAACCAGAAGCCGATTGAAAAGGCCCTCCGGGATGCCGCGAGGCAGGTCGACGCCGCAATCGCGCAAAACCTTGAGAAGGACCCGGAACTTCGCCGCAAGTATGAGCGCGCTCAACGGGGCGAGGAGCCCGTGCCGGTCGACGAACAGGCCTTCGAACTCGTGAGGCAGATGCCGTGAGCCCGGCGCGAGATTCGACGCTGGCCGCCAAAACGCGCGTTGCGATCGGCGAGCGGCCCCCTCGGCGTCGAAAGCGGAACGACCTGATTCCGGCGCTGCTGTTCCTGCTGCCGAATCTCTTCGGCTTCGCGCTCTTCACGGTCGGACCGGTAGGTTTCTCCCTGCTCGCGAGTTTCACCGACTGGAACCTGACTCAGCCGAAGGTCAGGTGGGTGGCACTGGAGAACTTCGGGGGAATGCTCGGGAACCACGCGTTCTGGGTCTATCTCGTCAACACGCTGTACTTCATGCTCGGGATGCCGATCGCGATCGTCGGCTCGCTGGCTCTCGCGCTGCTCCTGAACCAGAAGGCGCGAGGCCTCGTGGCCTTCCGCACGCTGCTCTACCTTCCCAGTTTCACGGCGGGCGTCGCCCTGATGATCCTGTGGAAGGCGCTCTATAACCCCGACTTCGGACCGATCAACTACGCGATCGGCGCCGCCCTCGACCTCCTCGGCCTCGCCCGCGACGTCAGCCTTCCCCAGTGGCTGAACGCCACCCAGAACATGCTCGGGATCGACCCGGAGACGGTCCGGTTCAGCCGGGCTCAGGTCGGGCTGGGCGCTCGCGACGCTCTCTTGTGGATGGGCGTCTGGACGGCAGTCGGCGGGGGAAACATGCTCCTCTACCTGGCCGCGCTTGCCAACGTGCCTGAAGAGCTCACCGAGGCGGCGGAGCTGGACGGGGCCGGAAGTTGGGCCAAGTTCCGAAGCGTGGTCTGGCCCCAGCTCGCTCCGACCACGTTCTTCATCGTCGTGATGTCGTGTATCGGGGGGTTCCAGGGCGGGTTCGACCAAGCCAGGATCATGACCAACGGCGGGCCTGCGGGGACCACGACGACCCTCGCGTTCCATATCTATCAGAAAGCCTTCGAGGAGTTCCAGATGGGTTACGCGTCGGCGGTCTCCTGGGCGTTGTTCGCACTCGTGTTCCTCGTGACCGTGGCGAACTGGCGGTTCGGCAACCGGGCGGGAGACTGGGAATGAATCTGCGCTTCCACCGGGCGATGCTGGTTTATCTGCTCCTGCTCCTCGCGGCAGCGACCACGCTGGTGCCGTTCGTCTGGATGGCGCTGACAAGTTTCAAGCCCCTCGCGGACGTGGAGTCGATCAATCCTTGGCCAAAGGTCTGGATGCCGGACAACTACGCCCAAGTGTTCTCGCAGATACCGTTCGCCCGCTACTACCTGAACTCGGTATTGATTGCCGGGTGGGTCACGTTCTTGACGGTCGTCACGTCGGCGATGGCCGCGTTCGCCTTCGCAAGGCTGGAATGGCCGGGACGAAACCACGTTTTCCGGCTCTACCTGGCGACGTTGATGGTCCCGGGCGTGGTCACACTGATTCCAAGCTTCGCGCTGATGGTGCATCTGAGGCTTCTCGATACCTACACCGGCATGATCGTGCCCGCCTCTTTCAGCGCTTTTGGCACCTTTCTGCTCCGGCAGTTCATGCTGACGATCCCGAAAGCGCTGGACGAAGCCTCCCTCATCGACGGAGCATCGTCCTGGAGGGTGTTCACCGACGTCGTGCTGCCATTGGCCCGCCCCGGCGTCATCACCCTGGCGATCTTCACGTTCCTCGGGAACTACGGATCCTTCCTTTGGCCGCTCGTCATGGTCAAGAGCGGCCACCTGAGGACGTTGCCCGTGGGGATGCTCTTTTTTGACGGAATGTACGGGCGCCAGACGAATCTGATCATGGCGGCGAGCGTGATGAGCCTGGTGCCGCCGATGCTCTTGTTCATCGCGGGTCAGAAATACCTGGTCCGAGGCATCCAGCTAGGTGCCGTCAAAGGCTAGGGGTTCGGGGGCGTCCTGCCCCCGTCTACTCTTCCTTGAAATCGATGCCCGACCCGCTCTAGTAGCTCGAGGCGAGGCGCAGGGCGCCTCTTTTCGCGGTGGTCGGGGCCTGGCCCTCGCGTCGCACCTGTTCGAGGCGCGCGCGCAGCAGCTTGTGCGTCCGATGCAGTCTCGATCGGATCGTGCCGACGGGCTTGTCGAGCATGTCGGCGATGTCCTTGTAGGGCATGCCTTCAATATCGGCAAGCGTCACCAGAAGCCTCTGCTCCGGAGATAGCGAGTTCATCGCCTTCTGCAGATCCTCGCTGAAGGAGTTCTCCAGCATCCGCTGCTCCGGGTTCGGCGCCTCGTCGGGCATGTCGAAATAGAGCGATTCGTCGCCTCCCTGGTTGGGTAGGGGCGAATCGTACGAAACGGCTTTCACGCGCCGTCGGCGGTTGCGCAGCAAGTCCAGGAACAGTCTGGTTACGATCCGGAAGATCCAGTTCTCGAAAGGCCGGTCGCCCTCGTAATCCGCGAATGAGCGGTAGGCACGATAGAAGGCCTCTTGCGTCAGATCCTCTGCATCGGATCGATTGCCAGACAGGCGGTAGGCCATGTTGAACACCTTTTTATAGGTCTCCTCCATCAGCTCATTGAATCGCCGTTCGTCCCCTGGCGTCAATCTAAAACTATTCGTGGACATCTCTCCTCGCCCTCCTGGGCGGACTAAAAAGTACAAAGACACACTATCGTGCCTATACATTTAAGACAATTCTGATCACAGGTCAGTTCCCGGGGCCCATAGGGTAGTTTACGCTAGGTTGAAATCCGCTCCTAACGCACTCCCTCTAAGACCTGAGATTCTCTGAGGATTGGAAAAGTTCCCCCTTGGGAGAGACGGCGGACCGGGTCTCGGCCCGCCGGCCTCGTCACCGGTCCAGGTTGCGGAACATCAGTTCCGTCTGGGCTCCGAGCATCCTTTCGAAGGATTCGAGGACGCCGGGGCCTCTTTGCCGACTCGCTGCCTTCGGCTCCGTTTCCTCAGCCTCGTTGTGCGCAGCGCGCAGTCGAGGCATCGCAAGCAGGGTCCAGCGCTTTACTGGAACGATCATGGGTAGGGACCTCCTATCGTGGCCGCACGAATGGCCCGTGCGAAGGGGGGACATGGCGATGTCCGCGACGGTAGTGGTCAGCTCTGATCCGGAGTGTAGTTTGACAGGCCTAGCATCGACCTCGGGTCTTCCGACCCCTGGGCATCTCCGCCCAAGCGGCACCCGGCGCCGCAGGGAGGAGTATACCTCACGTCCTCAGGGGCGTTCTGGAGCCGGCGACAGGACTCGAACCCGCGACCCGCTGTTTACAAAACAGCCGCTCTACCACTGAGCTACGCCGGCTTGGGCCACCTATGGTGGCCGAATCGATGGCAGGAAGGCAACTGCCGGGGTTGGCATCGATCGGCGGCCAACCCCGCAGGAAGGCTATTCGCCGTCTTTGCCCGAACGGCGAGAACGGGTTCTCACCAGGCGCGGTGTGCCGTCCGGCCCATAGCCCAGTTTCATCCCGTCCGGGATCGCCTTGAGAGCCGTGGCGAGTTCATGGGGAAGTTCTACTCCGCTCGCACCCTTGCGGCGGCCCTTTCTTCGGCCCGGATTCAACGCGCTGTAGGCGTCTCCGGGATCGGCGTCCCTGTTCAACGCCTCAAGGCCTTCGTTTCCAACTTTGTACAATTCGGAAGACGCTGGGAACGAAAGGAACAGGAAGTCCCCTCCGCTCAGCATCCGCGCTTTGATGGGAAGGGTGTACTTCTTTACACCTACTCGAACCGACAAGATACCTGGCTTTTCGTCAGCCTTAAACTTCAGTGAGTTCTTTACGCTCTGGACCGTCTGCTTTTTCATTCAGTGCTCCGGCTACTTTATACCATGCATCAAGATAAAGATGAACTAGCTGTTTACTAATACATTGTCGATCAGTCGCGTTTCGCCCAATTTTGCGGCGACCACAAGCGCACATTCATCGGAACAATCGCGCGTCGGACGCATCGTAGGCAGGTCGATCAAGTCCAGGTAGTCGAGTTGGAAGCCGCTTTGGACTAGTCTCCCGGCGGACAGGTCGAGGAGATGCTGGATCGCTTCCGGCTTAGCCGCCCGAACCTGGTCGCGCAACAAGGTCAGTTCGCGATAGAGCATCGGAGCGACCGCGCGATTCTCTTCGCTCAAATACCGGTTGCGGCTGGACATCGCCAGTCCATCAGGTTCTCGCACGGTCTCGCCAAACACCAAGCGAAGCGGAACGTTCAGGTCCTCGACCATGCGCTTGATCACTTGGCATTGCTGCAGGTCCTTTCGACCGAAGTAGGCGGTGCTGGGCTGGGTGATGTTGAAGAGCTTAAGCACGACCGTCGCAACCCCGTCGAAGTGTCCGGGGCGCTTCGCGCCTTCGAACGCTTCGGAAACCTCCCCAACGGATACGACCGTGGTTTTTCGGGGGTACATCTCTTCGGCGCTGGGGGCGAAAATCCAATCGGCTCCGGCATCGCGGCAAAGCTCTACGTCCCTCTCGAGCTGCCGGGGGTACTTCGAGAAGTCCTCGCGCGGCCCGAATTGGGTGGGGTTGACGAAGATCGATACCGCCACCTCCTCGGTCTCCCGCCGAGCGGCGCGGATAAGACTGAGATGGCCTTCGTGCAGCGCCCCCATCGTGGGTACGAACCCGCGGCTTCCGGTGCGTGCGGGTAGTTCGGAGATTCGGGTGTAAACCATCTAGAAGCTCTGCTCGGCGGTCGGGAACTGCTGCATGCGCACGCACGACGCGTAATCTTGGACCCCTTCCAGAAGGAGTTCGCGGCCTTCGACGAACCTGCGCGCATGTTTGAAGGTCCCCTCGCTCAAC
>DASWVS010000162.1:0-2290 GCA_036401135.1 Fimbriimonas sp. | reverse complement strand
GACCGAGAGTCGTAAGAAGTGGCCGCTCCTCCTGTTCCTCCATGGAGCGGGCGAGCGTGGCGAGGACCTCGAGAAGATGAAAGTGCACGGCCCCATGAAGGAGATCGTGGCGGGAAGGCAGATCCCGGCGATCGTCGTCGCTCCGCAATGTCCGGAAGGAGAGGGTTGGAACACGGACACCCTGGTCGGGCTCCTCGACCACCTGGAGTCCCGATACCGGGTGGACAAGGATCGCGTGTACCTGAGCGGCATCAGCATGGGCGGCTTCGGTACCTGGGCACTCGCGATGGAGCAGCCGGAGAGGTTCGCAGCTATCGCGCCGGTTTGCGGGGGCGGCAACACGGGTCGGACCTCCGTCATCAAAGACATACCGACCTGGGTGGTGCATGGAGACAAGGACGAGGCCGTCCCGATCCGTCGCAGCATCGAGATGGTCGACGCGCTCAAAGCGGCAGGCGGCCGGCCGATCTTCACGATCGTGCCGGGCGGCGGGCATGACGTCTGGACCGACTTCTACGGCGACGACGCCTTCTATGCGTGGCTCTTCAGCCACAAGAGGCCAGGAAGGGCGCGGCATTGAGCGGTTGCCTCATCTGCCGTTACGTCGATGAATGCCGTACGGGACGAAGCGAGCGCTTCGTTTACGAGTTCGAGCACTCGGTCTTAACCGTCGGAGAGCACCAGTTCTTCGAGGGATACTGCGTGCTTCTTCTCAAAGAGCATGTACGCGACCTGCACGAGCTGGCGCAGCCCGTACGGAGAGCCTTCTTCGATGAGACGATGGCCGCGACCGAAGCGATCGTGAAGGCGTACCAGCCCTGGAAGATGAACCATGCCAGCTATGGCAACGCCCAACCCCACCTCCACTGGCATCTCTTTCCCCGCTACGAGGACGACCCCGATCGAACCGCCAACCCTTGGACGCACCAGGACCGGTTTGCCCTGCATACGACGTCGACCGAGGCAGCGGCAAAGGTGCGGGATCGACTGTTGCCCTACCTGGGCTAGCCGCGACCGGCAGGGCCGCTGAGAAGCCTGAGCCCATTCAGGATCACGATGACGGTCGAGCCTTCGTGGCCGATCACGGCCATCCATAGAGGAAGGAGGCCGAAGAGGGACGCGGCCGTAAGCACGGCGATCACCCCCACGGCGAACAGGAGGTTCGCCCGAATGATCGAGTTCGTCTTCCGCCCCAGCTTCAACAGGTCGGGAATCCGGCTAAGCCGGTCCTGCATCAGGACGACATCGGAGGCGTTCAGTGCGACGTCGCTGCCGAGGCCTCCCATCGCAACGCCGATCGTGGCTTTCGCAAGGCTCGGTGCGTCGTTGACACCGTCGCCGACCATCATCAGCCGCCTTCCCTTTCCCACGATCTCGTCGACCACGCGCGTCTTGTCGGCGGGGAGCAATCCCGCATACGTTTCGTCCACACCCACTTCGCGCGCGACGGCGGCAGCGGTGGCGGGCGTGTCGCCCGTCAGCATGATGACCTTTTCGATCCTGAGCTCACGCACCGACGCGATCAACTCCGACGCTTCGGAGCGGGGGACGTCTTGCAGCCCCAGCGCCGCATACTCTCCGTCCACCTCGATGACGGCAACGGTCAAGCCCCGGTCCTCGAATCCCCGCACATGGTCCTCGAAATGCTCGGTGAATCGCTCTTCGAAGAACTTTCGCTGGCCGATTCTCACGTGATGCCCATCGATCGTCGCCGTGACCCCCATTCCCGTCGCCGACTGGTGGTCGCTGGCTTCGGGCAGCGCAAGCCCCCGCGACTCCGCCTTGCGGACGATCGACTCGGCGATCGGATGGGTGCTGTACCGCTCGGCTGCCGCCGCGACGGTCAGCATTTCGACCGCCTTGTCCGACATCGGTTTTCCACGAGACCAACAGGCATCGCCTTGTCGGCATCCCGCGGGAACGAGCGAGGAGCAGACACAGATCTCGACGACTTCCGGCTTGCCGGTCGTCAGCGTGCCGGTTTTGTCCACGGCGAGGGTGTCGATCTTTCCCGCGGCTTCGATGAACTCGCCGCCACGGATCAGGATGCCGTGCCGCGCAGCCCAGGTGAGCGCGCTCAGGGTGCTCGCCGGAGTCGAGATGACCAGTGCGCAAGGGCTGAGGGCGACGAGCAAGGTCAGGGAGGATCGGGCGGCGTCGTGCAGGTGCTCGCCAAGAAACGCACGCACCGCCAACGAAACGAGGAAGACGCCGACCACGAAGAACGTGTAGCGCTGTCCGAACCACTGGGAGATCCTCTCGCCGCTCGCCTTGTTCTCCTGCGCTTCCT
>DASWVS010000161.1:0-4975 GCA_036401135.1 Fimbriimonas sp. | reverse complement strand
TGGTCGACGTCCAGCCCGAAGTATCGTTTGACGCCCGCGTTGTCGAGGTCCTTGGGAAGCCCCTCCCCGTGCCAACGCTCCAGCGTCTTGTCCCACCAGGTCGCCCACTCCATGACGGGCAACCGGTCCTGCGGGCGCTTGCCGTTCAAAACCTTCTGAAACCGCGACCTCGTTGTTTCCACGCGCCTCGGCAGTGTACCGATGGTCCCGGCTCAGCCGGCGTCGTTGTATTCCCTTGCCTCGTCTGTCTTCAGGTAGGCCTCGGCGTCCTCCAGCCGGTCGGCCGGTTCCCAAAGGAACCCCTTCTCGTTCACCACCCAGAACTCGTAGCCGTCGAAGTAGGGAGGCGAGAAGCGGATGATCCGGAACTTCCCTTCCGTGCCGATCACCTCGTATGCCGTCCGGAGGTCTGCAAGGTTCCGCACCACTTCCGACGAACTGGCGTAGTTCTCCTCTCGCATCACTTATTGAGACGGTCGGAAGTCCCGTCCGGAACAGACGATCGGAGTTTAATGAAGGGCTATGTCGATGCAGAAAGTCTCGTTGGCGAAGGCGCTCAAGATCAAGAACCGGCAGGTCCAGACGATCTCCAACCTGCGCACCATCGTGACCGGGGGCAACAGCCGGCTCGTCGGAGCCGAGGTGGAGTTCGACGTTCGCGAAACCTACGACCGTCTGAAGGTCGAGACGGACCGCCTCGTGGCGATCAAGTCGGCGATCACCGCCGCGAACGTGCCGATCCAACCCGCGATCTATCGGATCGCCGAGTTGAAGGGGATGATCGCGTTCCTTCGCGGGGTACCCACCAAGCGAGGCCGGCAGATCGAGCCCTACATGATGGAGGATCCGCAGGAGTTCGAGGCCGATATCACCGCCGCCGAGATCGAGGCGGAGGTGTCCCGGTTCGAGCGCGAGATCGACGACCTTCAGGACGAGATCGACCGCCACAACGCCAGCGTCGTCGTCGAGATCGACGTCGCCGACTGAAGCCGCGAGAAGCCGAAGTTCGAAGGGGGTGACGGGAAGGACAAGCGGACGGTTCAAAACTTGCCTTAAAGGCACCTCCAGGGAAAATGAGATCGAGACCCGGACAACCGCCCTTCTCGGGCGGGTTCAAATCTCAAGATGCATGGGTTAAAGCGCAAGCCTCAGATCTCAAACCTCGTTGGGACCGTACGCCCCGACCCTCACCCCCTTGGAACTTCGGCTCGTGCGACTAAGGTCCCTTGGGCTCTACCCCGAACCCCTCCTCGAGCATCGCCTTCCAACCACCCACGACCGCGAAGGCGCGGACCCATCCTGCCTTCCGCAACTCCTGCGCCACCCGGGCGCTGGTCTTCTCGTCGGGTCACGTGCAGAAGAGCGCCGCCCACGCGTCCTTCGGGACGCCCTGTTGCACCGCCTCCCGGTGCGCGAACTGCGGGTGGAGGCGGACGGAACCCGCCAGCTGATCTGGGCTGTCCAGGTACGACCTCTCGGAACGAACGTCCAGCAGCCAGACGTTGTCCTCGGTCGCCATCAGCCGGGCCAGCTCTCCCGGTGTCATCGCCTCTGGGCCAGGTTCCGGCCCCGGTCCCGAAGCGGCGTCCTCCCGCTCCACTGCCCCGCTCCTGCGGCGCGCACGGTTGCCCGAAAGCATGATGGAGCCGCCGTGGACCAGGATCGAGAGGAGCACCACGACCGTCGCGAAGTGGAAGAGGCGGTCCGCACCGGGGACCTCGGCGAACACCGGCACCAGGATCAGAAGGAGCGTGCTGAGCCCCCTCGGCCCGTACCAGATGATCAGGCGCTTGCTGCGGGCATCGGTGCGCGTGCGCCAGAGCGCCGCGAGCAGCGTCAGAGGGCGCGCGAGCAGGGCGAGGAAGGCAAAGGCCAGAAGCGGATAGTTGACGTTGGAAAGACCCGCCCACATCAGCGACGTTCCCAGCAGGACGAACGTGAACAGCAGCAGCATCTCCGCCGTCGTCTCGCCGTACTCGCGAAAGCAGTCGCAAAGCTCCACATCGATCGCGGCGATCGTGACGCCGGCGGCGAACGCCGCGAGGTAGCCGCTGCTGTGGACGGACTCCGCGGCGGCGAACGCGGCGAGCGCGATCCCGATGGAATACAACGACTCGTAATCCCGCCTCACGCCCAGCCGCGACCGCATGGCTTCCAAGAGTCTGATCCCCGCCCAGGCGACAAGAGCGCCGACCCCCGGACCGACGATCAGCATCTTGGCGACCAGAACCACGAAACTGTCGGACTCGCCGCGCGGCATCAGGACCGCCATCGCCAACAGCACGATCGGCAGGAGCACGACGTCGTTCAACCCGCTCTCGAGCCGTAAGGCGAGCCGCGCCGCCGAGGGGAGGTCGGAACGCCGAAGAAGGCCTCGCAGCAGCACCGGATCGGTCGAAGCGAGCGGCGCCGCGAGAATCGCCGCCATCGGTAGAGCCAGTCCAAGCGTCGCCCCTGCCGCGAATCCGATCAACCCCGTCGCCAGGAGCGTCCCGGGCACGAGGATGAGCGCGGCAAGCCCCGCATGCCGCTTGACCTCCTCCAGATCCAGCGTGAGAGCGTCGGTGAACAGAACGAGTGTGAGGCTGAGCGTCGCGACCGCGCGCAACACCGGCGAGTCGAGCCCGAAGTCCGCCAGCCCGAGGCCGTAAGGCCCGATGATCGTCCCGAGAGCGAGGAACACCGCGACCTGCGGAAAGTTGCTCCTCTCGATGAATCCCGACAGCAGACCCGAGATCAGGATCACCACCCCGAACATTCCGAGCATCAAGGGCAGGCTGTCCACCGTCGGTAACTCCTTGCGATCACGCAGCGCGATTGTAGCCGACGCTCGCCCTCACCGTCGCCGGATCCAGTCCTCTCGCGAGATCTCGTAGTCGTGCCACCGGCTCCCGCCGCCTTCTCCGCTCGCCCTGAGAATGAAGCCGAGCTTCTCGGCGACCCGGATCGAGCGGCCGTTCAAAGCGTTCACCCCCGCATGGATCCTCCGGATCCCCAGAGTCTCGAATCCGTGCCGGAGAAAACACTCTCCCGCCTCCGTCGCCAGCCCGCGCCCCCAGTGGGATCGGGCCAGATAGTAGGCGAGGTTGGCCTCGCCGGGAACGATCTCCCCCTCCTCCGTGCGGTGCGGGTAGATGCCGCAGCGCCCGATGTACCTCGCCTCCGGCTTGTAGACGGTCGCCAGCAGTCCCATCGGCTTGGGCGGCAGGCACGACTGGAGGAAGCTCCGCTCGAGTTCCTCCCGCGGATGGACCTTCTGCGGCCACCGGTACTCGGCGTCGGATTCGATTTCGCAGTAAGGCTCCAAGTCCTCCGGAAGGTGATGGCGGAACAGCAGCCTCTCCGTCTCAAGCAGCATCGCCGTACAGGATATCGCAGGTTAGGAATCCCCTGAGGTCCGAACGTCGAACCCGCGCCGTTGCCTCGGCAGCCTCGCCTCGTTCTGCCGCAAGGCCGAACCCGCGCCGTTGCCTCGGCAGCCTCGCCTCGTTCTGCGGCAACGCCAACCTCTTCCGCTGCCGAGGCTCCCCACACCGAACCCCGAACCCCGAACCCCGAACCCCGTCGCGAAAACTCACCGTCTAGCCCGGATCTGATAGCGGATCGTCACCTCGCCGGAGACGGTGACCGAACCTGGCTCGACCGGGGTGTCGGCCGCCCGCGCCGCCGCCATCTCCATGCCGCCGCGGAAGACCGGCATCACCCGCGCGCCGCCCTCCTGCAGATCGAGGATCCCCACGAGGTCCACATTTGCGGCTTCGGCCATGGCGCGAGCCTTCTGCTCCGCCTGTTTGACGGCATTGCGGAGCGCTTGGACCCGGGCCGCAGAGTCGTCCCGAAGCCCGAAGCTGACGTATTCCACGTTGTTCAGCCCGGACTCGACGGCCGTGTCGATGACGGGGCCGACCAGCGTGAAGTCGAAGACCTGGATGTTCAGGGTGTTGGAAGCCTGATAGCCGATGATCTCCTGGCGCGGTTGGTTGGGTTCCTGCCGGAAGAGGGGTTGGAGGTTGATATTTCCCGTCTCGACCTCGCCTTTGTCGCCCAGCATCGCTTTGGCCTTTCGAATGAACTCGGCGACCCGCGTATTCACCGAATCCTGGGCCGCCTTGGCGGTCTTGCCCTGGGCGATCGCGCCGATGCGCACCGTCGCCACATCCGGCGAAACCTTTTCGTTGGCGGTCCCAGTGACGGTGAGCGAAGGGATGTCCACGACCTTCTCCTGTCCCGTTTGTGCTCCGAGAGCCGTCAGAAATGCCACCGATGCGACAAGCGTTCCTAGCATGTCGCTATAGACGCGCAACCGCGTCGGACGGTGTCATGGAGTCGTCTTTGCAGACTAAAGCACCTTGCGGCTCGTCTCGATGTTCTGGACGAACGGATCGAGCTTCGCTCGGACTTTCTCACGGCTCCAGACGATCTTCTTCTCCCCCGAGTCGGGGGCGTCGAACAGCACGTCCTCGAGCAAGCGCTCCAGGACCGTGTGCAGCCGCCGGGCGCCGATGTTCTCGATCTTCTCGTTGATCGCCGCCGCCGTGTTCGCGATCTCGTCGAGCGCGTCCTCGTCGAACGCGATCTCCACCCCTTCGGTGCGGAGGAGCAGCTGGTACTGCCGGGTCAGCGCGTTCTTCGGCTCGGTCAGGATCCGCCGGAAGTCGTCCATCGTGAGCGATTCGAGCTCGACCCGGATCGGAAGGCGTCCCTGAAGCTCGGGGATGAGGTCGCTGGGCTTCGAGATATGGAAGGCGCCTGCGGCGATGAACAGGACGTGGTCCGTCTTCACCGGGCCGAACTTGGTCGCGACCGTGCCCCCTTCGATGATCGGGAGCAGGTCGCGCTGGACCCCTTCCCGCGAAACATCCGGCCCCGAGCCGCCGGACTTGCCCGCCACCTTGTCGATCTCGTCGAGAAAGATGATGCCCGTCTGTTCCGCACGGTGGATCGCATCCCGGTGGAGGGTCGTGTTGTCGATCAG
>DASWVS010000160.1:0-2394 GCA_036401135.1 Fimbriimonas sp. | reverse complement strand
GAACTTGGCGCTGCCGACGGACATCATGTCGAGCATCAGCTGCTTCGTTCTCCCCGTAGCGACGTCGATCGTATACAGGCCGTTGTTGGGATCGTCTCGCGTTTCGCGCACGAGGATCGCCTTGCCGTCGGGCGACCAGTCGGCAGGGATGTCGCTGCCCGTGTACCAGGTGAGGCGCCGCGTCTGGCCTCCGGCTGCGGGAACGAGATAGATGTCGTTGTTGCCGTGGCGGTTGGTCGTAAAGGCGATCCATTGGCCGTCGGGCGACCAGACCGGGTTGTCCTCCATCTCGACGTTGGTCGTGACTGGCATCGCCCTTCCGCCCTTCGACGGCGCCACCCAGACGTCCCCGAGATAACTGAAGGCGATTTCGCTTCCGTCCGGGCTGAGAGAGAGCGAACGGGCTCCGATCAGCGGAGCAGGTCGAGGTGGCTCAAGCTGAGCCATGGCGCTCGCGGATACCGCAAGCGCCGGGAAAAAGAGCGCGCGCTTCATAGGAATAGTTCGAACGTTACCAGCTTCACCGCCGGTTCAAAAGCGATGACGCTCAAGGGGGTGCAAAGGATCACCGGTCTCGACACTTATTGGTAGGAAACAGGTTGGATCAAGGGCTGAACACGGAGGAACGCGCTCACGATGGACGGATCGAAGGCTTGATCCTGCAGTTCGCCGAGCGCACATTCGACCCCTTCCGCCGATCGCCAGTATGTGCCGTAGGCAGCTACATCGAACCACTCGGCCACCGCGATCACGCGCGCGCCGAGAGGAGCCTCCTCGCCTTCGAGCCCGAACGGGTAGCCGCTGCCGTCCCACCGTTCGTGATGAAGGCGGATCAGCCGGCGGACCGGCTCGAGGCATTCGTGGCCCGAAAGGCGGTTCCATGCCCACAGGACGTGCTGGCGCATCTCTGCCAGATCCTCCTCGGATGGATCGGCGGCCTGTAAGATCGAAGCTGGAACCGACAGTTTGCCGATGTCGTGCAACTCCGCCGCCCAACGCAGCTCGGTCAACGCATCGCCCGAGACGCCCAACTCGTAGGCTGTCGCGACGGCGTGGACGGCGACCCTCTCCGCGTGGATCCGTTCCCCCGGTGCGTGGCCGTCGAGCGCGGCCAGCAGCGACCGGACAATCTCGTTCACGCCCGGGCGGGTCAATGCTGCGACTCCGAAAGAACCCTGCAGGCCAGCTCGATCTCGTCCTCTTCCGCCGTGCGGGGGTCCAGCCATACGCGGTCACGCTCGATCCGGCCGACGATCGGCACCGTCGACCGGCGGAGGGACGCCAGAAGCTCGTCGGGGTTCGACGCCGCCAGTCCGACGCGCCACGTCGGTACTCCGGTTCCGGGCGGCACCCCGCTCCCCACCTCCGTCACCGACTCGTCCAGAACCGCCTCCCCGCTCCAGGCTTTCCGAAGCCGCTCCGCGCCTTGAAGAACCTCACCGAGGGGGCGGCCGAGGTATCGCCAGGTCGGAACCTCGCGCTCGCGACCGTCGCGGTACATGCGCAGGGTGGCGGCGAGCACCGACAGCGTGAGCTTGTCCACGCGCACGGTGCGGGCGAGGGGATGGCGCCGGATCTTCGCGATCGCTTCCCCGGTTCCCAAGATCAGCCCTGCCTGCGGCCCTCCCAGAAGCTTGTCCCCGCTCGCCAGGACGACGTCCGCCCCCGCGAGGAGGCTGTCCTGCACCGTGGGGAGGCGGGGCATGCCGAACCGGGTGGTTTCGAGGATGAGTCCCGAGCCCTGGTCGTCGATGAGCAGAACGCCCGCGGCTCGGGCGACGTCCGCCATTTCCGCAGCGGGAACCTCGGTGGTGAAGCCGACGATGGAGTAGTTGCTGGGATGGCAACGCAGGATCGCGGCGGTCGCGTCGCCGAGGGCTCCTTCATAGTCCGACCGGTTCGTCTGGTTCGTGCATCCGATCTCGACGAGGCGACATCCGCTCGAGCGGACGATGTCCGGCAGCCGGAACGAGCCGCCGATGCCAACCATCTGCCCGCGCGAGAGAACCACCTCCCGGCCCTCTGCCAGCGCCTTGAGGCTGAGGAACAGGGCGGCGGCGGCATTGTTGACGACGAGAGCGTCTTCCGCCCCCGTCAGATCGCGGAGAAGGCCCCGGACGTGCTCCTGGCGGTCGCCCCTCCTGCCCGTCTCGAGGTCGAACTCGAGGGCCGTATAGCCATGGTTGATCGAGCGGACGGCCTCCTCGGCAAGCCGAGCGCGCCCCAGGCCCGTGTGGCAGACGACGCCGGACATATTGATCAGAGGCCCAAGCACAGGCTTGGAAATAAGCTCAGCCTCCTGCCGGGCCAGCGAAACGGCCTGGTCCAGGCTGGGAGCCACGCCTTCCGACGCCAGTCCGCGGACGCGTTCGACCGCGTTCCTCGCCGCCCGAA
>DASWVS010000159.1:0-7175 GCA_036401135.1 Fimbriimonas sp. | reverse complement strand
GAGGGCGACCGCGTCGACGTTGACCTCGACCTTCTGCCGTTTGAAGTTCCGTCCGATATCCACTCCGATCGCGTAGCTCTGCCGGTCCCTTTCGGTCTTCAGTTCGACCGGCTTGTCCGTCGCCTGGAAACCCAGGAGCCCGAGCGCCAACGCAGCAATCCACCTGTTCGTCATGATCTCTTCCTTTCAGCCATCGTGGCCGACGGGAGGTTAGACGGGTTCAGCAGCGCCTCGAGGTCGCCGATGTTTCTACTTTTCGAAACCGAGAATTCACGAGCACAACGCATGCCGCAACAACGAGTCTTGGCGTCCTTCGTGGGGAAAAAACCACCGGCAGGCATCTGAGATGTCGCTCAGACCGAAGGATCACAAGGCGGGCTCCGGAGTCCTTCCCCCTGAGGGGGAAGGGTTGGGATGAGGGTTCTGCGTAGCCGCGGGATGCAAATGGCCCGCGCCCTCCGGCGGGAGCGTCCCGTGGTCGCCACCTCACCCCAACCCCTCTCCTCAAAGGAGAGGGGCTGCGGAGGCTACGCCAGCATCGCTTCCAGCGCGTTCCGGGCTGCGGCGAGGGCCTCGTCTGCCTTCGAAGGGTCCTTTCCGCCGGCGGTTGCGAAGTCGGGGCGGCCGCCTCCTCCCCCGCCGGCGATCTTGGCGATCTCGCGGACGAGGTTGCCGGCGTGGGCGCCTCGCCGGACGGCTTCCGGGCCGGCCTTGCAGGAGAACTGGATCTTCCCGTTGGAGGTCACGGCGGCGACGGCGACGAGGTCGGGGTTCGAGGCGACGGCGTCGTCGAGGGCGTTGGCTGCGATCTTGGGATCGATCTCGCCGTAGTTCACCGCCTGCAGGAAGATCCCCTTGACCTCGATGTTCGGCGACTGTCGGTCCGTTCCGGAGCCGGCGATCGCCGCCTGTTCCGCCTTTTGGCGCTTCTGCCGCTCCTCGCGCAACTGCTCGAGGGTCTTCTGGACCGATACGGTCAGGTTCTCGGGGCTTGCCTTCAGCAGGCTCGCCGCCTCCTGCAGCAGTCGCGACTGTTCGAGCACCCAGCGGTACGCCTCCTCGCCGGTCACGGCTTCGATACGACGGACGCCGCTCGCGGCGCTGGCCTCGCCGAGGATCTTGAACAGACCGATCTCGCCGGTGGTGCGGACGTGGGTGCCGCCGCAAAGCTCCCGGCTGAACTCGCCGACCTCGACCATGCGGACCTTGTCGCCGTACTTCTCGCCAAAGAGCGCCATCGCGCCGCGCGCCTTCGCTTCGGCGACAGGGATGTCAACATGCGTCTCGACCCGAAGGTTGCGGAGCGCCTCCTCGTTCACGATCCGCTCGACCTCGGCCTTTTCGGCCTCGGACATCGCCTTCCCGTGGGTGAAGTCGAAGCGGAGCCGGTCGGGGCCGACGTACGATCCGGCCTGCGTGACGTGGGTGCCGAGCACCTGGCGAAGCGCGGCGTGGAGGAGGTGGGTCGCGGTGTGGTTCCGCCGGATCATCGCCCGGCGGCCTTCGTCGATGCGGGCATGGACCTGCATCCCGGGCGCGAGCATGCCTGCCGTCGGGGTCGTCGGCTCGACGAGGTGGAGGAAAACGTTCTCCCGCTTCGTCACGTCGCGTACCCGCCACGCGTGGGTGGCCTCGCCCTCTTGGACCTCCAGCCAGCCTTCGTCGCCAATTTGTCCGCCGGAAGCGGCGTAGAACGGCGTTTGATCCAGCGCGACGTACTGCGGCTCCTCCCCGCCATGCTCGGGCACGCCTTCCGACGTTGCCAACACGTGAAGAACGGTGGCGTCCGCTTCGGCCGACTCGTAGCCGAGGAACCTCGTTGCCGGTAGGTCGCCGAGCCCGCCCTCGACCCCGCCGTAGACGGTGGCGCGGTCCTGGCCTCCGCGCGAGCGCTCCTGGGCCTCCTTCAGGGCAAGTTCGTAGCCCTCGACGTCGACGCCCACGCCGGCCTCGTCGGCGAGTTCCTGGGTGACCTCCAGCGGGAAGCCGTAGGTGTCGTAGAGTCGGAAGGCGATCTCGCCGGGAAGAGTCTGCTGGTGCCGCCCGAGCTCGTCTTGGAGCAGGCTCGTTCCCTGTGCCAGCGTCCGTCGGAACAGGGCTTCCTCGTTCCTCAGCGTCTCCACGATCACGTCGTGGCGCTCGACGAGTTCGGTGTAATGGTCGCCCATCGACTCGGCGACGCCTTGGTAGACCTCGTGGAAAAAGGGCTTCTCGATACCGAGGACCCGCTGCCCTTTGAGAACGGCGCGGCGAATGAGGCGGCGCAGGACGTAGCCGCGGCCGGAGTTCCCCGGAAGGATGCCGTCGGCGATGCAAAAGACGGCGGTGCGGATATGGTCGGCGATAATGCGCGCGGCGCGGTCTTTGGCCGCGTCGGAGCCGTACGCCGATCCGGAAAGTCCCGAGATCAGGCCGAGGATCGGTTGGAAGACGTCGGTGTCGTAGACGGAGTCGTGGCCGGCGAGGGCGGCGGCGGTGCGCTCGAGGCCCATGCCCGTGTCGACGCTCATGAAGGGGAGCGCTGGCATGCCGTCCTTCTCGTACCCCTCGGAGGGGCGGGCGGGGTTGCGAAGATGCCCCTGCCACTCGTACTGGATGAAAACGTCGTTCCAGATCTCGAGCCAGCGCTTCGCCTCGTCGTCACGGAGCCAGTCCTCGCGGGTGTACGGGCCGGCTCCGGAACCTCCGCCCCCTGCCCCCTCCTCCGGCTTCGCCGCAAGAGGAGGGGGGCCGTCTCCGACCCAGTAGAACATCTCGGAGTTGGGGCCGCAGGGACCGGGGGGGCCGTTGGAGAACGCTCCCGCCGGCCAATAGTTGGTCTCCTCGCCGAGGCGGAACACGCGGGTTTCCGGATCGATGTCGACGCTGCGAAGCCAGAAGGACCATTCGTCGAACGCCTCGTGGTCGGACTCGTGGACGGTGAACGACAGCTTGCGAGGGTCGAGCCCCAGCCACTCCTTGGAGGTGAGGAACTCCCACGAGTAGGCGATTGCCTGCGCCTTGAAGTAATCCCCGAAGGAGAAGTTGCCCATCATCTCGAAGAAGGTCAGGTGCGAGAGGTCGCCGACCTCGTCGATGTCGCCGGTGCGGACGCACTTCTGGGCGGTCGCGAGCTTCTTGTTCTCGGGTTGGGCGACGCCGCGGAAATAGGGCTTGAACTGGATCATGCCGGCGCCGTTGAACAGCAGCGACTCGTCGAGCCGCCCGGTCACGTCGTAGGGGACCAGCGACCCGCTGGGGAAGACGCTGTGGCCCTTGCTCTCGAAGAAGCTCAGGTATTTTTCGCGCAGCTCACGGACGGTCATGGGAAGCCATTAGGGTACCGCGCGGGCTCCGTCCCGGAACTTTCCCGGCGTTGGGATGTTAGACTAGACAAGGGGAAAGCCCTTTCCCTCACCCGTAACCACCATGAACGAAATGTTGCTCCGGCGATGGGGCCGGATCGATGCGGTCCCCTGTGAGGCCAGGTCTCGAGACGAGGCCTCGGCCATCCGCCTTCTGTCCCGAGTGCTGCAGATGCGTCGTGCGACGAGCGATCTCGTCGCCAACCTTCTCGACGAATCGATCGCCTACCAGCTCGTCTGGCCGAACTAAGGACGCCTCCCTGCGGCGCAGTCGCGCCGCCCGATTCGCCGTTCCGCGCTTTCAACGAGCGCCGTGACGTCTTTGGGAGGATTCATTGAAGCATTTACAACGGCTCAAGGTCGCGGAACGCGGCCCCGTGAGACCCTCGATCGTGGGCGTCGACCTGGTGGACGAGGAAGGCGTTCTGGTCGCCTTGGAAGCCAGCGAGGCGGAGGTCAGGAAGATCGTTGACTCCACCTGCACGAGCATGGTCTGGCTGGAGGGCGAAAGCGCCTCCGGCCCGGGCCTTGCGATGATGGGGATGTGGCCCTATCCGTTTCGCGGCAACAAGCTGCTGCTGCACGCGGTCCAGCCGGACGACGTCGTCCTGCTGAACGTCCGCGTCTCGCTGGCCAGGATCCCGCAGCGCGTTCTCAGCGGCGTCACCGCCTTCAGCGTCGTTTCGCCATGGGTCCAGGTTCTGGGACCGGCGCGGGACGCCTGCGGCCCGTTCACGATCGCGTTCCCGCGGGGGGCGCGGACCAGCGAACTGGTGGCCGGATCGCTCGCCCTGCCGCCGTCGTGCTCCCTGGTCAGCCAGCCCGAACAGGTGCTCTTTCGCCTCGAACCGGTCTTGACCGGGACCGTCGCGGCCCGCTAGGGGCCGTTCTCGGTGGGCTGCTCTCCGGGGAGCGGCCCGCCGCCGGGGACGATTGGCGATGATAATGTCGGTGTGAGGACACCTTTCCTGTCGATTCTTCTGGCGGTTTCCGTGGTCCCGGGCTGCGGCGGCGGCGGCGACGCGCTCAACCCTGCGGCCTTCCTCGGGCCGGTGAAGCGTGTCCAGGTCGGGCCGGTGAATTACGGTTACTACCGCTTTGGCAGCGGCCCGCCCCTGGTGCTGATCGGGGGCCTGGGTTCGACCACGTCGAGTTGGACCCTGCCGCTCCTTCATCGATTGAGCCGCCGCCACGAGCTGATCGTCTTCGACAACCGGGGAATCGGCTTCTCGACCGACGCCGACCGCGCCCCGCTGACGATCCAGTCGATGGCGTCGTCCACGGTTGGGTTGCTGGACGCGCTGGCGTTGGAGCGTCCGGACGTGCTGGGGTGGTCGATGGGAGGGAAGATCGCCCTGACGCTCGCCGCGCTGCATGGTGACAAGGTCGGCAAGGTGGTCGCCGTATCGGCCGACGCGGGGAGTACGAACACGGTGCCGCCCTCGCAAGAGGTCCTCGACCTTCTGATGGACCCGGACGCGACCCCCGACCAGATCCTGGAACTGTTCTTCCCGGAAGACGAGCAAGCGGCGGCCGCACGGTACGCGGTGGTCTACGCGGCGATGCCGAGGGACGATCCGCAGCAGGAGGCGCTGCCGCGGCAGGCGGAGGCGATCGCCCGCTTCGTCGCCGCGCAAGAGGTCTGGGACCGGCTGCCCGAGGTTTCGAACCCCGTCCTGCTGATCGCCGGCGCCGAGGATGTCGTCACGCCGGCGGAGAACTCCGAGCGGGTCGCGGAAAGGCTGCCGAACGCGGAACTCGTCACCGTCCCCGACGCGGGGCACGCGGTGCTCTTCCAGGAGGAGGATGCCCTGGTGCCGCTCATCGAGTCTTTCCTTGGGGGCGGGTAGCCTCGGCCCATGCGCGAGAAGAGCTGCGACGTGCTGATCGTGGGCGGGGGAACCGGCGGGTGCGCCGCGGCGATGGCCGTCTGTTCGATGGGCCTGTCGGCGGTGATGACGGAGGAGACCGACTGGGTGGGCGGCCAGCTCACCGCCCAGGCGGTCCCCCCCGACGAGTCCCCCTGGATCGAGCAGTTCGGCTGCACCCGGCGCTACCGCGCCTACCGCGAGGGGGTGCGGCAGTTCTACCGGGAGCACACCCCGCTGCTCCCCCCTTATCGCCAGGACCCGCGCCTGAATCCGGGCGGCGGGTTCGTCAGCCGCATCTGCCACGAGCCGCGCATCGGTTGGCTGGTGCTGAACGCGATGCTCCACGAGCCGATCTCGCGCGGCCTCCTGGACCTGCGGCTTCGCACGGTGCCGCTCGCCGCCGACGCGCAGGGCGACGAAGTCCGGTCCGTCCTGATCGGGAACCTCGACACGGGAGACCAGCTGCTCGTCCACGCCCGGTACGTGATCGACGCGAGCGAGATGGGGGACCTCTTGCCGATGACGGGGACGGAACACGTCGTCGGCGCCGAGTCGAGGCGGGAGACGGGAGAGCCGAACGCGACGGACGAAGCGAACCCCGGGGACGTCCAAGGGATCACATGGTGCTTCGCCATGGCGCACGACGCAGGTTCGGACCGTACGATCGACAAGCCCGAGGGCTACGACCGCTGGCGAGCGTTCCAGCCGGAGTTCTGGCCCGGGCCGCTGCTGGGGCTCAAGGACGTCGCGCCCCAGACGCTCGAGCCCCGTCAGCACCGTCTGCTGGAGGGCGAGTGGTCCCTCTTCCGCTACCGGCAGATCGTGGACCCCGAGAAGTACGGGGACGGGCGGCACCCGGTGACGATCGTGAACTGGCCGATGAACGACTACTTCGCGGAGACGATCACAGACGTCGATCCCCTGCGCAACCCGGGGGTTCGAAGCACGACGCCCTATGCGGACGGTCCCGTTTCGGCGGCGAGGATCCAGGAGGCCAAGCAGCTGTCGCGGTGCGTGCTGTACTGGCTGCAGACGGAAGAAGGCTATCCGGGTCTCTACATGCGGCCCGACGTCGTCGGCACCGAGGACGGGCTGGCGAAGGCGGCGTACATCCGCGAATCGCGAAGGATCAAGGCCCGGTTCACGGTTCTGGAGCAGCACGTCGCGGCTTACACGAACCCGGGGCGGGATCGGGCGGAGGAGTTCGCGGATTCCGTCGGGGTCGGCGCCTATCGCATCGACCTTCATCCCAGCACGAGCGGGCGCAACTACGTTGATACGTCGTCGCTCCCGTTCCAGATCCCGCTCGGCTCGTTGATCCCGGTGCGGGTGCGGAACCTCCTTCCCGGGTGCAAGAACCTGGGCGTTACCCACATCACGAACGGCTGCTACCGCCTGCATCCCGTCGAGTGGAACGTCGGCGAATCGGCGGGCCTGCTCGCGGCAAGCTGCGTCGCCTCGGGCCTCGAACCGGCCGAGGTCTGGGAAAGCGAGCCGCGCACGCGCGAGTTTCAGGAGTTGGTTCGGAAGCAGGGCGTGGAGACGGAGTGGCCGCGCCTCCACGCGCTCTAGGTCAGCGGAGTTCCGCTCGGATCCCGCTTTCCTGCCCGTCCATGATGGCGCTGTGGCTCTGAACCCTCTCGAGCCCGAGTTCGTCCAGCTCCGGATTGAGCTCGGTCAGGTCGTCGTCCGGCTGGTAGCCAAAGATCTCGCGGGTATCGGTGATGTCGAGCCGTTTGAACCGGTTGTTCGAGAGCCCGTGCACGATCGCGAACCTCACGCTCTCGTCGTCCACGCAACGGACCAGCAGTTGGTGCAGGTCCCGGTAGCTGACGAAGGCGTCCATCATCTCGATCCCCTTTTCGGACTTCGCCGCCTCCGGCGGTTGAAAGGCGCCGATGCGGATGGTGATCACCGACAGGCCCTCCTGCTCGGCCATGTACCTTCCCAGCGCCTCGCC
>DASWVS010000158.1:0-16245 GCA_036401135.1 Fimbriimonas sp. | reverse complement strand
CGCCGCCTGCCTTCGCGAGCCAGGCATCGACGACGAAAGCCCCCGTCAACGCGACCGAAAGGCGGACGAAGCCGCCGGTGACGATCCGGCAACTCCCGGCGAGGGCAAGCGCGCTGGGGTCGTCCGAGAAGGGATCGAAGCTCCCGAACTCGGCTCTGATCACCAGGTCCGCCACTTCAACCGGCTTGACCCCCCACTTGAGCACCAACTCCGATCCCAGTTCGAACTTCACGATCCAGAAGACGGGGATCTTGAACGTCGGAAGCCGATAGAGCGTCCGCTCGCCCGAGAAGTCGGTGTTCAGCAGCCGGATGCGGTTGAACCGAAGCTCCCCTGCCAGCCGGGTAAGGCCGTTCTCGTCGATCTTCAGGCCCACGCCCGCGTGCAGCTCGTCCGTGAGCTGGTAGAGCACATGGCCGTCGGCGGTCCACTTCCCGCTGGGCAGGCCGAAGATCGATACGTGGCCCTTGAGCCTTCCCTTCGTTACGTCGAGGTCGCCGCCGAAGAGGAGGGCTCCGTCTTCGTAACGGATGCGGAGGGTTCCCTTCATCCCTTTCCAGGTGAAGCCTCCTTGACCTTCGGCGCTCAGCCTGCCCTCGGCGTACTTGAAATCGACCTCGATCGGATCGACCTGGTCGAACTTTCCGACACGGAACTTGCCGTGGCCCAGGAAGTACCAACCGGTTCGATCGACGCCGACCTTCAGGTCGACGGTGTTGCCGCCCATGCTCAGGCTGACGATCCCGCTCGGAACGATCCCGCGATCGTCGATGTCGACCACGAGCGAGGCGCGCGTCACGTGCGGGATTCGGATGTCCTGGGGACGGACATCGATCCTGCCCCGCCAGCGGTCGTTGCGGTAGAGCACCTCGCCTCGGCCTTTGGCGACCTTCGGATAGTCCAGTTCGATGGCGCCGATCGCTTCCAGGCCTCTTTCGCCCACCCGTACCTGCAAGGCCCCCGTCATGTGGGGCCAGAACGCCGCCTTCAGGCTGCCCGTGACGATGAACTCGGGAAGCAGCTGGCCTTCGATCGAGGCTTCGGTGACTCGCCCGATCCCAAAACTCGGCAACCCGTCTTTCTTCGCCTGGAGCTGTACCGTCAGGGCATCGGACCCGAGGTCGAGGTTGAGTTTGGTTCGGTTCAGGAGCGGCCACGAAGGGTAGAGGACGCCTTTCCCCGTCAGATCCGGGCTCTCGGCGAACTCCTCGGGAGGCTGGACGAGCGTCAGTTCGCCTTCGCTGAGCCAGGGGTAGTGGAACTTGAGGAGCCGATCCTTCATGCTCGCGAAGAGCAGCTTGCGCTTCGCGTCGTCCGACGGCTGCTTGACCGCCTTGAAGACGGGATCGGGATGCTTGGTGATCGCGATGGAGATCGGCGCCTTGTTCGAGCCCTTGCCGTGCTTGGTCCTGCCGGTGAGGTTTTCGTCGTCGACTTGGGCGTCGATCTGGTCGTGGGGCTTGGCGTGGCGATAGGTGTTGAGCAAAAACCCGGCCACGATCTGTCGCGTGTTCTGCAGGGCCGCCGTCCCCTCGTCGAAGTGGGTCTCGTCGGTCGGGTGGATGAACGTCTTGTGGGGTTTCGCTCCTCCCGCGAGAAGAAAGATCTCTACGAATCCCTTGGGAGCGTCATTCTGTCCGGGCCCCGGCGTCCCCTTCTTCACGACCCGGCACTCGATCTCGAGGCACGTCGGGGTGCTGGTATTGTTGTTGGCCAGCTGGTCGACGGTCCGCTTGTCCTCGACCTCGACCTCGTTGAAGCGCATGCTGACGAATTTGGGCTTTCTTCCCCGCTTCTGCGCGCTTCGGATCTTTTTGGCCTTCTCAACCAGCCACAGGTTGATCGAGCTCCCGCTCGAGGTGTTCTCCTCCCCGTCGAGCACCTGGATGTTCTCCCGAACGTTCGTCCCGTATAACTGGAGCTCGATGATGTGGTCCATGTGGCAGGTGTTGCGCTTGGCCTTCGGATAGAACTCCTGACCCGGGTTCGCTCCGCCGGCGGCACGCCAGTTGCCCGGCGCGCTCTTCTCGCTCCAGCCCACCTTCTGAAGCCACCCAGCGCGAAGGACCTTCGTCTTGTCGCGGGGCTGCTTGTGCCCGGATCCCTCCTTGACGGCGTCCACGGTCGCCTGAAGCTGGTTCGCTTTGGCCGCGTCCAGGTACGCCTTCGTGGCGAGCGGGCCCTTCTCCTTCGGCAGGAAAAACTTGTCGACGACGAAGACCGGTTCGGCAGAAGGGTCTCCGGGCGGCGTGCACACCTTGACGACGCCTGCTGCCTGGAGCTTCGCGACGTCGTAGTCGGCGCCGGTCCTGGCCACATCGGTGCAGTCGCTCGCGGCCGCGATGTCGACCCGAGGTTGGCGCGCGACCGTTCGGCCGGACGGCGAGATCGGCCCGACCGGGCGCCCGGCAAGCGCGGCTTCCGCCGCCGAATCGGCCTCCCTTTCCAGACACGACGACTCGGGCGAGATCTCGAGCGGAGCCGAAGGCGACCGCTGGAAGGGGGCTTGTTGGACGGTGTGGGCCAGTTCGTGCGCGAGGAGCCGCCGTCCCGCCGGGTGGTTGGGGTCGTACCTGCCGTGGTCGAAGACGATGTGGTCGCCAACGGTGTAGGCGTGGGCGTTTACCGCCCGTGCGGATTCCGCCGCCCTCGCGTCCGTGTGCACCCGGACGCCGCCCAGGTCGCGACCGAACGAAGGCTCCATCGCGGCCCGGGTCCCCGGCTCCAAGGGACGACCGGGGCTGCTCAGAACACTGTTCACGATGCCTGGCACGGGAGGGGCCGCACCCGCTGCCTTGCGCTGGAGCTTCGCCTTCCGCTCGCACTCCGCACACATGCCGCTGGGTCCGGGCGTGCCGCCGCAGGCGCACTTGCGCTGGAGCACGCCCGACTTGGCCTTGCCGACGGAGACCTTCGCGGCCGGTGCCTTTGCCAAGGGAACCGCCTTACTCGACATCGGGGCCTCCCCACCGCTGAGATTCTAGGGCGGCCGAAATCGCCAGGGCGACCTTCTCCGCCAGGCGTTCCTCTTGGGTTCTCGCCGGGCGGGCTGAAGCCCGCGTCCCGAGTGCGGCCTGAAGGCCGCGCTCCAGGGCGGCGGCATCCAATCGCGGCAGGCCCCGGACCACGATCCGCTCGATGACGATCGTGGTCACGAGATTCCCTCCAGTTCGGACATCGGGCGCTCGAGTTTCGCGAACTCGCTCCGCGCCGCCCTCTCCAGATGAGCCATTTTGACCGCGCTCGACTCGTCGGCCGCGAGGAAAGCGGCGTTCAGGGCGACGTTGCGGATGCTCCCGCCCGTCAGTGACAGGCCCGCGAGCCGATCGGCGTCGAATCCCTCGAGCGGAACCCGATCGGGGAAGACCGTTTGCCAGATCAGGCGACGGTCGTCGAACTCGGGGAACGGGAATTGGACGACGAAGCGAATCCGGCGCAGGAAGGCGGGATCGAGCGTGTTCTTCAGGTTCGTGGTGAGGATCACCAGGCCCGCGTAGGCCTCCATGCGCTGGAGAAGGTAGGCGACCTCGATGTTGGCGTAGCGATCGTGGCTGTCCTTGACCTCGCTGCGCTTGCCAAAGAGAGCGTCCGCCTCGTCGAAGAGCAGCACCGCACCCGACCCTTCCGCCGCCTCGAAGATGCTTCGAAGGTTCTTCTCCGTCTCGCCGATGTACTTGCTGACCACCTGGCTCAGGTCGATCCGATACAGGTCGAGGTTCAGCGAGCCGGCGAGCACTTCGGCAGCGAGAGTCTTTCCCGTCCCGCTGGGGCCGGAGAAAAGCGCGGAGACGGCAAGCCCGCGGTTGGACCGGTCGGCGAAGCCCCACTCGTGGTACACCGTCGAGCGCTGACGCACGTGCGCTTCGATCTGCCGGAGGGTCGACTGTTGGGCGGCGGGCAAAACGATGTCCTCCCAGCCGGCACACGACTCGATCCGTTCGGCAAGCCCTTCAAGCGCCCGGCGCGCCTGTCGTTTCGCCTCGCTCCAAAGGTCTTCCGGCCGAGAGGCGCGCGCGGCGACGTCGCGGATGTCGTCGAGGCTCAATCGGAACTGGTTTGACAGCGACTCCAACTTCCCGTTGAGGGACTCGGCCTCGGGGCCGAGCGCATCCCGCCAGGCTTGGACCCACTCGTGCCTCGGCGGTTCGCCCGTATGGAAGCTGACCGTGCCGGGCAGCCGCAGCGGCTCGTCCGCCACGAGAAAAAGGGGGAACCGAGCCCGCCTCGCAAGACGACCGGACCCTTCGCCGGCTTTGACCAAAAGCGCCGCCGAGCGCAGAATCGCCTCTCTCCCCCAGCGCTCGAGGAGATCCTCGCCTTCCGGCGCTTCGTGGGCGAAGTGAGGCGCGAGGCCGAGCTTCCCGCACGCGCCGGCCGCCACGTCCAGGGCTCCAGGCCCGGAGAGACAGATCGGCAAAAGGCGTTCGCCCCTCCAGACGCCGGCGACCTCCTCGGCGAGACGGTCCTGGCTGGGAAGAAGGCGGCGCGCTCGCATCGGCTCGATGAACGACAGTGCCGGGTCGTCGACGTCGAACCCGCGCAGGCAGTGGAGGATCCGTTCGGGGAGCCGGATGCGTCGACGGCAGAAGGAGGCCCCTTCCGCGAGTTCGATCAGGAGGAACCGTCGGAGCGTCCCCTCGGGCGTGATCGAAAACCACTCCGGCTCGGGAAGGCAGGCGAGCGCCAGGGCGAAGGTCGGGAAGTCGCTGACGCCGTCGCGATGGAACTCCGCGCAAAGAGCCTGGACCTCGGGCGAGACCTCGGCGGAGGCGCACAGCAGCAGGATCTCCCGCTCGAACCGCGTCAGCTGGAAGCGGTCGCCAAGCTCCTCGGTGTCGAAGCGGGCGCGCAACGGCTCCATCGCGTCGAGGATCGCGCTCATGGGACCACCACCGTCGGCCCGTTGTACGGCTGCTGGAGAGGGTCGGGATTCGACGTGTCGACGGTCATGGGGCTGTCCGTCTCGTCGACGCGGAGTCGGTAGATGTAGGTGCCGCTCTCGACGTCCCTGGCCGCGAAGACGAGGGGATCGGCGTCGCTGGTCCGGGCGCGGACGGCGAGCGTGTACGACCACGGCTTGTCAGGCCCGGGGGGAGTCGTCCGGTTCAAAAGCAAGGCCGCCCGCTGGCCCACGGCGACGGCCGGTTCGGGCACGACGCGGATCGTGTGGTCTTTCCGGACAGACGCATCGACTTGGTAGGCGATGGTCTTCACCGAGGGCAGCAGCAGGAACGGCGCGGCGTTCGACTCGGTCCCGACGTGCCCCGGCCCGAGCGGGTTCTGGTCGAGCAGCCGAACCTGGCGGTAGCCCGCTTTCAATCCGGCAGGCAGCCGGATCGTGACGGCTTCGTCGGTTCCCCCTGCCTGCTGCGCCGCCTCCACACCATCGACCAGGTACTTCAGCTGAGGACCCAGCAGCCCCTGCCCCTGCAGGAGGATGGTCGCCGTCGCCGAGAACGGGACCCGTTCCGGAAGGACGCGGTCGATCCGGCGGTTGGGTACCGGCACGGCATAGGGCATCCGGAACCTGACCGGAAATGCCGCCTGGCCCGCGTCTTCGGTGTCCAGGACGACATAGGTCGCCTTGTAGAGGCTCGACAGGATGTAGTTGGTCTGGAAGAAGACCGACCAGACCTTCGAGAGCTCCTCCAGGGTCATCCGGTACGGCGTGATCTTGATCGTAGGCGGCTGGTCGGCGAGGTTCGAGCCTTTGAGGAAGTGGTTCGAATCGGTCGCCAGGAGGGCACTGATCTGGTCCCGGACCTCTTTCTTCGAGATGCACGGCTCGGCGTGAAGGAACCGGTGGACGCTCGCCTGGACCCGCTGGGGCTCGAGTCGCGCCTCGGACCCGTGGAAAGTCAGCAGGTAAAGCAGTTCGTGGGCTGCCGTGGGGCGCCCCGCAAACGCTCCGCCGGGCGTGCGGGTGGGGAGATCGAGGCTGCCCATCTCCCCGGAGGGGTTTGCCTGGAGAAGGTAGATGTTGACGCCGGGCGCGGGAAGTTGTCCGTCGGAGCCGTCGGGGCGGGTCGCGGTTGCCGTCGCACCCGAGACGTCCCTGCCGACGACGCGGTTCAGCATGCGCTGGAGCACGAAGGTGAGGGTCGCAAAGGCAAGCTGGTTACTCACTGCTTTGCCTCCCGGCTGCGTTCCCGAAGGTAGTCGTCGAGGGAGATCACTCCTTTGGGCTTTTCCTTGTGCTCGCCGTTGTTCGCAGGTTCCGGTGCGTCCGCCCGCACCTCGATGCGGCCGATGTGGATCGTGATCTCGGGCTCTCGCGGGAGTTCCGAGGGCGCTCTTGGAGGATTCAGAACCGGGACGAGCGATACCCGCTCCGTCCTGGCGACCGTCTCGCGCACCAGGCGCTCGGTCTCGAAAATCGATTCTGAAGGCGGCGCGAGAAGCGTTGCGATCCTTTCGCTCCGGGTCTCCAGGAGTCGCTCCCGCTCCGTGTGGAGGCTCTTGGCTTCGCGGACCAGTTCTCGCAGCGTTTCGACGGTCTGCTCTCGCGATTCCCGCTCCGTGGCGACGGTAGACGTCTCCGACTCGCGAATCGTCGTAGCGTCCGTCCTCTCCTGGACCGTCGATCGGAAGTCGCTGACGCTATCGGTCCGGGTTTCGCGCATCGTCTGCCCAAGGAGGTGCAGATGCGTCTCGTAGAGCGGTGGGCTCGGGGGGGCATGAGACGGTTGCGGAGCCGTGTTGGTAGATGCGGATGTGGCGGCTTCCGTTTCGGCTTCGTCCCACCGACCCTCCTCGTACGAGCCGGAAAGGCGCGGCTCGATCCTCTCGCCGAGCCCCAGGGCGAGCTTTGCCAAAGAGGTGAAGTAGCCGCTCATCCGCGCACCATTTCCAGGTACACCCGTCGACGCGCAGGCGAGAGACTCAGCACCTCGCTCTCCGTCCACCCGTACGCCTGCGCCAACTGGTGGACGTCGCCCAAGACCGCCTTCGCCGCCAGCGAAAGCTCCCGCCAAACGAAAGGCTCGACGTCGAACAGCGCGCTCCATTCGTGTCCGCAGTCGGAGCAGGAGAGCCGGATCGACGGCGCCGAGCCCGGGTCCACCTCGTTCAGGTGCTCGCCCAGGCGATCGACGGCGTCTTCGGGAATCGCCGGGACCTCTTCCCCGTTCCGTTCCGTTCTGAGGACGCAGCGAGCCGCCAATGCCGCCGCCGCCTCGGCCTCGTTCGCGAAGCGCATGATGAACGCGAGGTCGAGGCTGGTCGGAAGCCGGTAATCGATCCGGTAGCGGCCTTCGGCGAGTTCGAACTCGATCGAGCCGAAGTCTTCGTCCGGCCGATGCCCCACCAAGCCGGCATCGAACGAGAACTCCACCCACGTCCCGCACGCGGGGCAGCAGGCCAGCGCCTCGATCGAGGGGCCGAACAGCCGCTCGCGCAGCGAGAGGAGGGCGGCGTTCCGGGTGCCGACGGGCGCGTCCGGAGGCTTGCCGGCGAGGATCCCGCCACGCTCCACCGACGACCGGCCTGCTCCCTGTTCCCAGAGATCGATGAGTTCGGCTGGCTGCACGGCTTCCCTCTTAGAGGCTCAGGCTTTCCTCGGCGGGCTCGGTCACGGCGGTATCCCGTTCCCAGCCCTCATTCTCGAGCTTGATGTGCTGGATCGCGACCGCGTTGGCGTTCGCGTCGAGGTCGGGCAGCGCCTGGTACTCGGACACCCAGCACCGATAGAGCTTATAGGCGATCACCTTCTGGCCGGCCTCGTTGTAAAGCTCGATGATGATGTCCTTGCGGAAGTCCTTCAGGGAGCTTTCCTTGCCGAGCCCTCCGCCGAAGTGCCACACGCGGCTCGCCCACTCCTCGAACTCCTTGTCGTGGGTGACGCCCCGCTCAAGGGTGACGGCCTCGAACTCCGACCTGCCGGGACCTTTCCGGCTGGTGCTGGGATCGCCGCCTTCCCGATGCTTGACCACCTCCGTCGTTCGCTTGAGGGCGCTGACTTTGCTGACCCCGGCGACGAAGCGGCCGTCCCACCAGACGCGGAACTTGAAGTTGCGATAGGGATCGAACCGATTGACGTTGACGGTGAACTCTGCCATTTAGCCCTCCAACTGCCCCGCGATCTGCTTGAGGCTGATCACCACGAACTCGGCCGGCTTCAGCGGCGCGAACCCGATCACGATGTTCACGATGCCGAGGTTGACGTCGTTCTGGGTCGTCGTCTCGGAATCGCACTTCACGAAGTAGGCTTCGCTCGGGGTCTTGCCCTGGAACGCGCCGCGAACGAACAGGCTGTGCATGAACGAGCCCAGGTTGAGCCTGAGCTGCGCCCAGAGCGGCTCGTCGTTCGGTTCGAACACGGCCCATTGGGTTCCCCGGTACGCGCTCTCCTCGATGAATAGTGCCAGACGCCGGACCGGGATGTACTTGTACTCCGCTCCCAGGCGGTCGTCGCCCTGCAGGGTGCGGGAGCCGTAGACCACCCGCCCGACGGGGGCCTTGACGCGAAGGGCGTTGACGCCCAGCGGATTGATCAGCCCGTTCTCGGCGTCCGTCATCCGGTATTCGAGGTCCGGCACGTTGTTAAGCACCGCGTCCAGGCCTGCCGGAGCCTTCCAGACACCGCGCTCGGTGTCGGTTCGGGCGAAGACGCCGGCGATCGCGCCGGAAGGGGAGAAGGGTTCGAGCGCACCGCCTTTGAAGGGGTTCGGCTGCACGATGCGCGGCCAGAAGAGCGCCGCGTTCTTGCTCCGCGTTCCCAAGGGGTCGGGGCTCGTCGCCATTCCGGCGACCACCACGTTCGGCGTTCCGTTCGGGCCGACCCAAGCGGCGGGAGCATCGACGATCATGAACGCCCGTCGCTGCTCGCAGTAGGCGGCGGCGATCCCGGTCAGCTGTCTCTGTTCGCCCGCATCGGCCAACGGGGGGATGACGAGGAGGTTGAAGAGGTCGGCCTGTTCGAGCGCGTAGAGTCCCTGCTTGTTCGTCTGGGCGTTCGCGGGAAGGTAGTTGGCGATCGTGAGGTCGACCCCGTCGTTGCCGCCGAGAGCGTTCACCGCCGTATCCAGCGCGGTCCGGGCGTTGTCGAAATCGGCTTGGACGAACGGGATCTTTCGCCGCTGGGTCTCGAGGTTGTCCTCAGCCGTGCTCACCGCGTCCTTGCCGGCAGCGACCGCGGGAGCCGAGCCTGGGTACGCGCCCCGCCACCGGACCAGGTTCGAGCTTCCCTTCAGGACGCGGTCGACGCGCGAGGCGTGGTCGGCGGTCGTCAGGTTGGCGAAATACTCGGACTGTCCCGATCCGACGTCGGTGACGGAAAGGTTGAAGAGGGAATTCTGGGGCACGCCCATCGAAGCGCCCATCCCGGGCGGGACCAGGATGTCCGCCACCACCCGAAGCCCTTTGCCCCAGCTTCCCTCGCTCGCCGCCTCGAACTTGAGGTCGCCAACGTTCAGCGCCGTGCGAGGCGGTTTCGCCCCGCCGCCCCCCTGCGCCTGGTAGAGGCGGACCACGACCGCCGCACCGCCGCCGTTGAGGTAGTAGTCGCGGACGGCGAAACTCATCGGGCTGACTGCGGAAAGCCCGCCGAAGGATCGCTCGTAGTCGGCGAAGCTGGTGACGATCGTCGCCGTCTCGGTCTGCCCCTTGGCGGCGCGGCCGAGGAAGGCGGTGATGGCCGTGGGCACGCCGGTGATCGTTCGGACCCCGCTCGGAATCTCCTGGACGTATACGCCCGGATAGGATAGTTGAACTGCCATATGACCCCTCCGAAAACACCCGGCAAAGCGCCGGAACAACCAAACCCCTTTGGGGGGCATTATATAGGTGGTCTTTCTGCAGATGCAAGTAGTTTCTGTTGCTTCCGTACAGCTTTAACGTCTTAACTGCTATGTTTTTTCGGTCATGAGCCTCAGTGGAAGACGTCACTGCATCAGGAGAGCCACGAGCGCGACGAAAAGCAGCGCCGGAAACCCCCAGCCGACGAAGCCGTACCAGACCCGGCACCAGAACGGGCAGGGCGTCCCCGCGTCGTGCTTCAGACATACCAGACTGCGCAGATACCTTCGCGTCGCGAGCGCGGCCCGGAGCAGGCCCCAACCGAGGGAGACAAGGCAGAGCCCGACTCCCAGCCCGATAACCGAGCCCACGAGAAGGGGGTCGCGCTCCGCATCCACACGCCCCGACATCGACAGCACGGTGTATCCGAGCGCGAGGCCGACCGCCGCCGGCGCGAGCGCCCCCATCCATATGCCGAGCAGGACCCAACGCCGAGGCTGCCGCCAAGCAAGGCGCTCGACGATCGACGAGAAGACGAGGATGGAGACCACGACCGTCATGAGCAGCCCGAGCAGCAACGGCGGAACGGCGCCATGGAGCTTCGTGCCCGCTTCGAACGTCGCGTCGACCCCGTTCGCCAACGGCATCGTGAGCGTAAAGATCACCCCGACCAGCAGCGCCGCGACGCCGAATCCGCGCCAGATCGTATCCGGGTCCTCCTCGGCGAGGGTTTCCAGCCGCACCCTCCCCGCTGCCTCCTCCCGCTCGAGCAGCCCCAGCGACATCAGGTCGCGCAGGCCCCGGGCGAGACTTTCGAGCAGTTCGACCAGTTTGTCCATCAGACCGTGAGGATGGAGTCTGCCATGACGAGGGCCTGCTTCAGGTTTCTTGGAGCGAAGGCGAGCCTCGGTACCATCGTGAGGATCACGGTCGCCACGACGTTCTTCTGGCTCGATCGGCTTGGCAGCAGGATCGCGCACCTTGCCGCGAGCACCACGACACCGACCTGCACGCCCGTCGCTCTCCGTTCGGTCGCGGTCGCAAGCGTCGAGGCGACCCGTTCGCGGAGTCCGGCGTACCCTCCGCCGAGCGAAGCGAGCAGCACCGGGTCCTCTTCGGGCTTGCCGACCTGGGTGTAGAGCTTTCCGAGCAGGTCGAGGGTCGCGGCGAATGCGGCCGCATCTTCGGGCCTCACGCGCTCTCCAACCGGCCTGAGGTCCTCCGCGAGGCCTGCGGAGAGCGCCGCACCGAGGCCTGTAGCCGCGCTCCCGTTCAACGACACGACCGCGGCGTCGATCCTTGCTTTCGCATTCTTCGCCGCCACGCTGAGGGCCTGATGGTTTTGGGAAAAGCTTTGGGACTCCTGCAGGAACTCGATGATCGCACCCCAGGCGTCCATCTTCCCCGCGATGAAGTTCTCGTACTCGTCGGAACCGATGTTCTCGGCTTCCAACGCTCGCCGGAGGACCACCAGCGAGTGGGCGACCTGGGCGATGAGGCTCGCGACGGAGGAGGTTTTCGACACGAACAGGGCGATGGAATCGGACGTTTGGCCGCTCAGGACCTCGTCCGACAGCATCTCTTCGAGGCGCGGTTTCAGCAACCGGAGGGAGCGGGCCATCTCCTCGGTCGAAGAAGCCGTCGCCTCGGCGAACGTTCGGGTGGCAGGCTGGACGGCGAGCCGCTTGAGCCGTTCCACCAGCTTCGGCATCTCCCGGGCGAGGTTCTCGACCCTCGGCGTGAGTTCGTGCGCCGAGCGCTGAAGGTTCTGGAGGTCGGCCTTCAGTCCCAGCACGAGCGCGAAATCGACGGCGCCCGTACAGCAGGCAAGCCCGCTGGCGACCTCCTCCGAGGTGATGGTCCCTTGGGCGGGCCAGACGCGTCCGAGGAGGCCGGTGCCCAAGCCCCCGGCGATCAGTCCTCTCCGCGAGAGGCCGCCTTCACGTTCCGACATTCGTTGTCCTCCTTTGTTTCGGCTTGCGGCGCGACGGGAGCGACCAGGCTAGACCGCCCTCATCAGCGTCGCGTCGAACCGGTAGCGATGGGTGTCCTGCGCGAGGACGAACTCGAACTCGAGCACGCCGCGCAGACCGAGCCCGCAGAACCGGTGGCTGACGATCACATCGTCCTCCTCCACGTCCCGGTCGTCATAGCGGACAAGTTCGTCGCGGTTGTCCACGGCGAACGTTCCTCGCAGCTTGTGCGGCCCGTCCTCCTCCTCGAACTCGAACTCGAGCCAGGCTCCCTCCTCCTCGCTGAGGCCGCAGACGAACCGTGTGACTCGGGGCCGCTCCTTCGTCTGCTTCCCGTTCACCTTGTGCGAAGCCTGCCAGCGGCCGCCGTCCGAAAAACGGGTGCCCGCGCCGACCAGCAGACGGACGATTTCGAATGGGCTCATCAGCTCCCTCCTTCGGTGTTGCGCTCCCGGAACTCGATCTCCAGCTCCAGATCGACGTTCTCCCCAAAGTTCCTCGAGTCGAGCGACAGACGGTATCGATGCGACCCGTTGCCGGAGGTGTGGCTGGCTTCGATCGGCTCGACGTCGGGCCGAAGGCTCGGGATGAAGAAGATCCGCCAGTGCGTTTCCCCCGGCTCGAACCGGATGTAGCTCTGGGCGTCGACGATCTTCTGGTCCGAGTGGCCGAGCAGGAACGAATCGCGCTCGCCGACGTAGATGTCGAAGCGGACGACCATGTTCTTGAGCTCGCCCGCGTTCTTCCGGCCCGTATCGAACTTGCCGAGCGCCGAGTTGAGAAACCCCTCGAAGATCACGCCGTTCTTGCTCGGGTCGTGCCGGTCCCGGACGAACTCCTCCTGGGAGATGTCGGCCTTCGAGTAGGGTCCGAAGCAGTTCTCGCTGTCCTCCTTCTGGTAGTGGAGGAAGAAGTCGATGTCCCTCGGCTTCAGGGAGAACCCGAGGTAGTACTCCGGCACCCCGTCGAGCGCCCCCTTGACCACCTCCAGAAACCCTCTCCTCCGATCGTGGATGTGGGCCCGCAGGCATCGGACGGTGACTTGGACGTTGCCGAAAAAGAAGCGGGTCGCAAGTTCGAACGCCTCGCGCGAGGTGATGAGCGAGTCGTTGCCGCCATGGCTCTTGTGGACGTCCGCCCGATACGCCCCGGAAAGGGCGGCCGACTCCTGCATCACCAGCCCGTCGCTGTGGTTCGCTTCCCTTCCCTGCAGCCAGTTGGCGACCTGGTTGAGCAGGCTCACCGCCTTGATGTAGTCCCGGTGGTTCGTCCCAACCACGCAGAGCACCCGCCTCGGATCGAAGGTTCCCCGAAGGTCGCCGAGGTCTTCTCCCTGCGCGCGGCTGAACTGCCCCCGGAGGTAATCCACGTTGAAGAACTCGAGCTCCCACGGGAGGGACGCGTTCGCGATCTGAAAGGCGATGCCCCGGTGGGGCGTGCCAAGGGTGACGAGTTTGTTGACGTTCTCGGCGGCGGCCGCCTCGTCGCCATAGACCTTTTGGAGGAGGTACCGCGCGATCAGGCCGCCCATCGAGTGGCAGACGAGATTGACGGACGGCGCGCCGGTCACCGCCTTGATCATGTCGATCACCCGCTTGAGCTGCTCGGCGTAGACCGCAAGGTCCCGCTTCTTGAGGTCGTAGAAGCGATAGACCCAGAGGGTGTTCGATTTCCCCCGGTAGCGGCTGGCGACTCCTGGATCGAGCTGCACCTGTCCCGTGAGCCATCCGAGCTGCTCGCCGGTAAGCTCGACTCCCGCCTCGGGACCTCCGAGAAGCTCCTGAAGCTTCTTCGCGCTCGGATGGTCGGGGCCGATCAGGCTGACGGACTCGGATCCCTTGTAGCAGATCGCATTGGTGGCGTCCTGGTAGTAGACGCGGGGCGCTTCTCCCTCGCTTCCCTTGCGAGTGGGATCGAGGAAGCCGGTCTTGAGGAACTTGATCATCATGCCCTCATAGATGAAGTTCTCGCCGACCTTGTGGGGGTATACGGTGCCGTCGTTCCAACCGTAGTAGGTGGTGCGGTCGCTGGTCGCCAAAGGATCGAAGCCCCGCACGAGCACGATGGGTAAGAACGCTTCCGACGCGGTTTTCACAGTTTGCCTCTCCTGGAACCGTCTCTGGCGCGACGATTCGCCCAATGCGCCCTCGACGGACGCGGAGCCAACGGGCAGGCGCAAAACATCGCCAGCCACCTATCTATCGCCGCATCTTATCAGTACTTCCCCAAGGTCCCAACGACCTTTTTGCCTCTACGGGAGCTTTCTCGTTTCACTGCAGTAGGCTTGGCATGGCAAAAGCTCGGTTGTATAGTGTCGCGGGATCGGTGCGTGATCGATCGCGCTGTTCAGGAGGGCTAAGGTGAGCCGTATAACCGACAAGACCATTCGCTGCGTGCTGAAGCACTTCGGCCTGGAGGACGACCCGGTGGCCGTCGTAGGTATCTCGGGGGGCAAGATCGGGGTGTACGACGACCGGTTCTACCACGTCATTCGGGGCGACGTCACCGAGTACCCCGGGAACGTAGACCCGTCGAAACTGGACCGGGGCCGAGCGACGCTGGAGCGGATGCGAGTGTTCCATTGGCGCGCAGGGATCCACGGCCTGAGCAAGCCGCCCGGCAGGAGGTACGCGGCGTTCGTCCAGGCGGAGCAGGTGACGGTCATCCGATACCAGATCGGAGCCGACACCGGGATGTTCGGGATCAACCACCACCGCGGCGGGGTGGCGAGCACGAGCTCCCTCGGGTGCCAGACCTATCCCCCCAACGTCTGGGAAGATGCGAGGCGGCGGCTGTACAAAGCCCTCGGAGCTTCCGAAAGCGAGGTGTTGGCGCGGAAGTCGTCCGGGAAGCCGTTCCCCTACGTGGTGGTGCCGCTCGACAAGGCGGTCGAGATCGAGGGGGAAGCGAAGCCTGCGCCCAAGGCGGATCCGCCTGCGGCCGTGATCGCCCCGGCCTGGACGATCCGGATCAAAGGCAAGCCGGGACAGGCCGACGAGGTTTACCGCAAGTCGATCAACATCGCGGGGCGGGTCTTCGTCCCGATCCGGGACTTCTGCTCCGCCGCCCTGGACTGCACGCCCCAGCGCGCCCCTCTCAAGTGGAAGAACGGCCCCGGCGACGAGGACGAGCTCACGGTGGCGGGCAAAATCGTCGAGGAGTACTGCGAGATCGACGGCCGGGCGTACGTTTGGGTCGTCGAAGCGGCGAACGCGCTCGGATTCGACCTGTGCCTGAACAACGCGGCGAGGAACATCGAACTGACCGGACGGGTATAGCCTCCGTTACCCGTATCGGTAAACGACACACCGGGAGATGCTCTGGCCGGCGCTGTTGAACCGCCAGCGCCAGCCCCGGTCGGTTTCGTCGCCGTTCAAGCGCCTGCCGGGGATCCAGCTCCCGTCCACGAACGTGCCTTCCTCCACGGTCCCGATTCCCGCCAAAGGAGGCCCCGGGGTGGCGGGGACGAATCGAATCCGGAAGCCGGATCCCGCTCCCAGGTATTCGCCCTCTCCGGTCGCGACCAGGATGCCGTTCCCTTCGGTCGCCGTGTAGCCGAAGATCGAATCGAGGGAGATCTCCAGCCGGTAGCCCGCCATCACCGTCTCCACCTGCGGGTGGGAGGCGTCGAGCAGGAACCCGAAGGTTCTGCCCAAGCCCTGTCCTTCGAGGATCGCGGGGGCGATTTGGGCGAGCGTCTCGTAGGATGTCGCGACGGGCGAACCGGTCTCGATACGGTCGATGCCGAAGGGGGAGACCCCGACGGCGTCGTGGGCACCGACGGCGTAGAAAACCTGCCTCGCCCCCACCTCGCTCAGGTTCATCTCGGGAATGAACAGAGGGTTACCCCGCCGGTGGAAAAGCCGGCACCGCTCGGTAAAGTCCGGCGCGTAGATATCCGGTGCGAACAGGTCCAGGTGCGGGGCGCCGACTTGCCAGACGTCGAGCAGATGGGCGGCAGGCGTGCCGCTCGGGTAGTCGCCAGGCACGGCGTCCGGCTCGCTCAGCCAGGCGTTGGTATACATCGGGATCGGGTACTCGGCCTTTCCCGCCGCCGCGACCCGATCGATATAGCGGGCATAGTGCCAGGCCATGAAGGCCTCGTCAGCCCTCGGGCCGACGCCGAAGACCTCTTCCCAGGTTCCAGAGCCGCGGGCACCGGAGTGCTTCCATAAGCTGTCCAACTCGGGCAGAGCGCCTTCTTTCAATCGGGCGACGAGTTCGGGCGGTACGGACTGGGCAAAGGCGGCATCGGCCGCAGCAGAGCGGTCGCGCGAGTCGCCCACGACGCCGACCTCGTTCTCGACCTGCATCATCACGACCGTCCGGTGCTCCTCGTCGATCTCGCGGAGGTGGCGCATCAGCGAAGCAAAGGCCCTCGCGTCCGCTTTCCCGCTCGCCTCACCGAAAGTGCTCAAGATTTCGGCCGTCGCCCCGCCCGTGAGCCGCACCCGCGGGAACCGCTCCTCGTCCCGTTTCATCCAGAGCGGCATATAGCTCGACATGCCGTTCTTCCAGCTTGCGAGCCAGAGGAACA
>DASWVS010000157.1:0-6836 GCA_036401135.1 Fimbriimonas sp. | reverse complement strand
ACGCGGGCGCTTTCGGCTTGGCCGCCCGCGAAGCCCTCGGCGTCGCGCAGTCGGTTCCGCGGATCGACCTCTTCTTCCAAGAGCGCAGCTCCATGCAGCTGGAGGAGAAGACGCGCAACGTCCGCGGCTCCTTGGTGGTGTCGGCGCTCGCGCTCGTGTTCGGCGTCGTCGGCTGGTACCTGTTCAGCACCGAGGCAGGCAAGGTCGAAGGCGAGGTGACGAGGATCAAAGAGCAGGTGGCCGCGTTGGACCAGGAGGCGATTCGAACGGCCGAGGAGCGGCAAAAGCGGCTCAGCCAGTACAAGGCCCTCCGGGGTGAAGGACTTCCGATCGGCGTGATGATGGATTACATCTGCGCCAGCATGCTCCCCGGCATCGGGCTCGAAAACGTCGAGATCCGCTCCGACAAGCACTTCACGATCCGGGCAGAGGCGACGGAGGAGCCCACGATGATCAGCACGGCGGCCAACCTTCAGCGCAGCCCCGTGCTGCAGGGAGTCCAGGTCGAGTCCTACCAGATGGCGGGCAAGACCAAGGCGAGCGGCATCAAGTTCACGATCGGCGGCTCGACCGTCGGCAGCGAACGGATCCGCTACGCCCACGAGAAGAAGGAGGATCGTTCATGAACCCCCAGTTGCTGCGAATCCTGGGCTGGGCCATCCCGGTCATCTGCATGGCCGGCGGATCCTACGCCACCTATAGCCAGTACTCAAGGCTCCAGACCGCCAAAGAGAGCCAGGCGGCGGCGGAACTCGACCGGAAGCGGGCCGAAGACGCGCTGACCCTCGCCCGCAAGCAGGTCGAAGAGGCGGGTCGATACGCCGCCGAGCCCAGCACCGACTTTGAAGGAACGCTCTTCCTGAACGACCTGAGGCTCCGCGCCCAGAAGGCGGGCGTCCAGATCGCGAGTTGGAAAACGACCACGGCGCCCGCTTCGGCCGGCGCCGGCTCGGATGAGAAGCGGGCGAAGCTCCTCGAGGGGATCGACCGCGTTTCGAGCGAATTGGTCCTCGATGGATCCTATCAGGCCGGTCGGGCCTTTGTCGAGGATCTGACCCGTACAGAACGGCTCTATACGATCAATAGCGCGAGGTGGAATCGGGGTGCTGAGGGCGGCACCCAGCTTACGATCACCGTCTCGCGATACGTGATGAAGCCGTCCGCCTCCACGCCCACGGAAAGGACATAGAGTCTTGAATGGTTAGAAAACTGCTCTCCCTTACACTGCTGTCAGTGGTCGCGCTCGGTTCCTCGCAGGTGCGGAACGAGCCGATCCGCATGGTGTTCAGCGACACGGACGTCGCGACCGTGCTTCGAGCCATCGGTGCCCGCACCGGCGCCACCATCGTCTATTCGAATCCCTCCAAGGATAAAACGCCCGTCACGCTCAACATCACCGCGGGCTCGGTCGATCAAGCCGTCAAGATCGTGGCGGCCTCCGCGGGCCTCGCCTACCGCAAGTCGGGAACCACCCACGTCGTCGCCACTCCGGAAACGATGCGCCGGGCGCTGGAGCCCTTCACCTACAAAGCGACCTTCTCGCTCGAGCCGGGAGCGGCCGACCGGCTCCTGTCGCCGCTGCAGACCACCTTCCCCGACGCCACCATCCGAACCCTCGGCGACAAGATCGTTTTCAACGGCGTGCTCGAGGACATCAACGAAGCCAAGGTCTACATCGAGGAGTTCCGAGAGCGGGAGATGCGCAACCGACCGACCACCGAACTGGTCACCGTCGTCGCCGCCTCCCCCGCCGAGATCGCAAAGCTCGTGACCGCGATGTATCCGAACGTCAAGGTCACCGCCAGCGGAGACGAAAAGGTATCAGGCGGGTTTGTCGGCCTTGCGGGTCCGGCGGGCGAAGTCGCATCCGCCAAGAAGCTCGTGCAGGGCGTCGACGTCCAGTCATCGTCCGAGAGCCCGAACCCGATCGTCACGCAGGTGTACCAGCTTCGATATACCAGCGGCCCCCAGGCGGAGGAGTTCATCAAGAAGGTCGCACCCGAGGTCGAGGTTTTCGTCTCTCCCGAGTCGTTCACCCCTGAGCGGGCGCGGTTCAATCCGCTCGGCCAGGCATTGAGCGGCAGCGGCGGCAGCGGCGGGCAGCTGGGAGGCCAAACCGGCCAGCAAGCCCAGCAGACGGGCACGGAGGATCGAAACCGCGCCCGAACCATCGTCCTGAAAGGCCGACGGAGCGCCGTCGATTCCGCTGTCAGGGTTCTTCAGAGCGTCGACACCAAGCCTCGCCAGGTCGTGGTCGAGGTCAGCGTGGCCGAGATCCCGCAGACGAACGTCTCCAACGTCGGCATCAACTGGAACTGGTCGCCGTTCGACTTCCACGAGCTTGTTCCCGGAAGCGGCGTCGAAGGAAACCCGGCGGGCGGACCTTGGGACACCTACACCACGAGATCGGGCGGGCTCGGCATGCTCAGCCGCGCGCCCCTTAACTTCCGCGGGATCCTGAATGCGCTCGTCACGAAGGGCGACGCCAAAATCCTGGCACGGCCCAGCGTCTCGGTCATCGACAACGACCAGGCGAGCGTCTTCATCGGCGATACGATCCGCGTCCCGGTGACGACCCAAGGGGCTCTCGGAGCCCAGAACGTGCAGATCGAGGAGTTCCCCGTCGGGATCATCCTCCTGATCAGCCCCCGCATCAACGCCGACGGCAACATCACCCTCAAGGTGAACCCGGTCGTCAGCAGCGTCACCGACATCGTGAACGGATTGCCGCAAACCAGCGCCCGCGAAGCCGAGACCTCGCTGATCGTCAAGGACGGAGAGACCATCGTGCTCGGAGGCCTGATCAGCGACGAAGAGCGGAAGAGCGTGCAGGAGGTTCCGATCCTGTCGCAGCTTCCTCTCGTCGGTCAGCTCTTCCGCAACACCCGCAAGACCCACAACAAAACGGAGATCGTCGTGAGCATCACTCCCCGAATTCTCGGCGAGGATGAAACGGCCGTGGCCAAGTAATGGAAAACATTCGCCCAGAAGATCGTCCGAAGCTGATCGCGCTCCTCGTGGCCGTGATCGTCGTCTTCGGCTTCGTCGGCCTTCAAATCATGAAGGCCGTCAACCCCGGCGGGTCCGCCCCGACGACTGAGACGGTCGCCAAGGCCGAGCCCGCCGCCGAAGCGGCAGCCCCGCCGGAAGAGGACCTCATCGAAGTGCCGGCGCTCTTCGCCTCCAGCACCCTCAACCCGTTCCAGACGGTGCTGCGGGACGAGCGCCGGCAGCCCGTCGCCCCCGCCGCGCCGCGTCCGAGAACGATCAGCGGCCGGTACTTTGCCAACGACACCGTCCCGACGATGCCTGAGCCGGTGGGCGGCGACATCGAGACGGGGATCGACGGCGGCGCGCCGACGGAGCCGGTCCGCCCGGTCGCCCCGGTCGTCAAGCTCAAGGGGATCATCTACGGGTCGCAGCCGGTGGCGGTCGTCGAAGTCGGTGGCAAAGAGTACGTCGTTCGCGAGAACGAGTCGATCGACGGCGGGTTCGTCGTCAGGAACATCCGGGACCGATCGGTCCAACTGAGTTTCGGCGGCACCCGCACGAACCTCAGCCTCGCGGCGGAGTAGCCGCAACGAGTGGCGGACCTGCTCCGCCACTCCCCTTCCTCCTTCCGGCGGCTCCCCTCGCCCGGTAAACTCTCCAGCCACGTATGTCGAACTACATCCCGAGCGTCGGAATGGAAGTCCATGCCGAGCTCGCGACGCGGTCAAAAATGTTCTGCCGGTGTCCGGTCGCCTTCGGCGGGGAGCCGAACACCCGAGTCTGCCCCGTCTGCACCGCCCTTCCGGGATCGCTGCCGGTGCCGAACCGCAACGCCATCGAAATGGTGCTGAAGACGGCGATCGCTTTGAACTGCAAGATCGCCATGCGCAGCGTCTTCCATCGGAAGAACTATTTCTATCCGGACCTGCCCAAGGGCTATCAGATCAGCCAGTACCTCGAAGAGAACCCCCTCGGATACAACGGATACCTCGATATCCCCGCCAAGAACGGAGGCTGGAAGCGCATCCACATCCGCCGCGTGCACCTCGAGGAGGACACGGGGAAACTCATGCACCTTCCCGGCGGAGGAAGCGGCGTCGACTACAACCGTGCGGGAGTCCCTCTCATGGAGGTGGTCACCGGCTTCAACCCTGAGACAGGCCGGCCCGACATCTCCGACCCCGACGAGGCGCGCGAGTACCTCCAGCAGCTCCGCCAGATCCTCCTCTACCTCGGAGTCTGCGACGGAAAGATGGAGGAGGGATCGCTCCGATGCGAGCCAAACATCTCCGTCCGCGCCGACACCGACGACCGGCTGGGAACCAAAACAGAGCTCAAAAACCTCAACTCGTTCAAGAGCGTTCAGCTTGGCGTGGCGTTCGAGGTACGGCGGCAGATCGCCCGCCTCGAGCACGGCGAACCGGTTCACCAGGAGACCCGGGGCTGGAACGAGGAGAAGGGCACCAGCTACCTGATGCGGGCCAAGGAGGAGGAGAACGACTACCGGTACTTCCCCGATCCGGATCTCGCCCCCATGGGATTCGACGAGGCCTACCTGACAGGGCTTCGGGCTTCCATCCCCGAACTTCCGCTCTCGAAGCAGCAGCGTTACGAGTCCGAGTACGGACTGAACCACCGGCACGCCGCCGTCCTGATCACCGACCGCGAATGGGCGGGCTTCTTCGAGGAGTGCGTCGCCTTGGGGGGCGACCCGAAGTCGGTCTGCAACTTTATGATCTCTGATTTTGCGAAGCTGCTCAACGACAAGGGCCTCGCGCCGCGGCAGAGCAAGGTGACGCCCGCGCACCTTGTCGACCTCACCAAGATCCTCGCGGGAGGCAGCATCAGCGGCAAAATCGCGAAAAAGTTGCTGTCTGACGCATTCGAATCGGGCAGAATGCCGGGAGACATCGTCAAAGAAAGCGGCTCCACCCAGATATCGGACGAGGGTTCGGTTCGGCCGCTCGTTGATCAGACGTTGACGGCGCATCCCGACCTCGTAGCGAAGTATGCGGCGGGCAACGTGGGGGTCAAAGGATTTCTCGTGGGGCAGGTCATGAAGGCGAGCGGCGGAAGGGCCAACCCGCAGTTGGTGCAGCAGCTCGTTCAGGAGGCTTTGGACGCGCAATGAAGGGGATATCGGCAGTCTTGCTTTGGGCCTTGGGATGCATGGCGATGGCGCAGCAGCCGTCGTCGGCGCGACTCGACGCGATCTGGGATGCGGCGATGGACCGCATGACCACCCAGACCGACCTCTGGTTCGAGGACGGCGAGTTCCCGAAGGTGATCCAGGTCCTCAAGATCCAGAACCAGCTGTATCCCGGCGACTACGACGTGGCCACGGACCTCGGCTGGATGCTCGGTAACATCGAGCTGTACGACCAGGAGTTGGCGACCTACCTTCGGTACAAGAGCCAGAACCCGAACGACCCGGACCGGGCTCTCCCGGAAGCCCAGTTCTACTTTCTGAAGCGGGCGTACCCGAAGGTCGTCGAGATCCTCGAGCCGATCGACAAGACCAAGGCGCACCCTAACAACTGGCGCATCCTGGCACAGGCCTATCGACGCCAGAATATGTTCCAGGATACGAAGCGCGTACTGGAGGCTTATCTCAAGCTCCATCCCGACGACGAGGCTGCCAAAGCCAATCTCCGCAAAGCCGAGGAAGATCTCAACAAGAAATCCGGCTGAGACTTGAACCTAAGCTTCTAGCGGCGATCGCCGCAACGTTGGCATCCGTCTCGCAAACGGCGTCCCGACTTCGTACAATAGGCGGTAGCGATGGAACGCATCCTGCCTATTGACCTGCAACGGCACAACCTCAAGAAGAGCGCGGTCGGCTATGACCGCAAGTCCGTCGACGATCTGCTCGAGAAGGCTGCCCAATCCCTCTCCGCATCGATCGACGAAAACGCCGCCCTGCACACCCAACTCGGCCGTCTCCATGAACAACTGGATCGGTTCAAGGCGGAGGAGTCGCTCATGCGAGAGGCTCTCGTGCTGGCCCAGAAGACGGCCGACGAAACCCGCGCCGCCGCCCATCGGGAGGCGGATCTCATTCGTGAGGCCGCTCGCCAGCAGGCGGGAGAAAACCTTCAGGATTTAAGGCGACAGGCCGACGATCTTCGCTGGGAGATCGAGCGGCTTCGGTTGGAGAGGACCCGGTTCCGAGACGAGTTCCGGTCGGTTCTCGAGCGGTACGGGCGAGAACTGGAGGCGACGCCTCAAGCCCTCTCGGTGGTCGAAGCCCAGGTCGTCTGAGTCGATGCACGCCGACCTGCATGCAAGGGTCACACCACGGAGCAGCCGGAACAGGCTCGAGTTCGGCGAGGGCCTTCTCCGGCTCTGGGTGACGGCCCCTCCGACCGACGGACAGGCGAACGATGCCGTCTGCCGAATGGTGGCGAACAAGCTGGGTGTCGCCCCCACGTCCGTCAGCGTCGTCCGAGGTCAATCCGGCCGCGAGAAAACTCTCCGAGTCGAAGGTTGCAGCCTTGAGGAAGCTCTTCGGAAGCTGGAAGGGTAGGCCACGCTCCCTGACGATACTTTTTGAACGCTAAGCGATCATCTACCAGAAGGCTCCGGCTCTGTTGTTGGTTTCCCCATGGGGATTGAAGGGCTTAAAAGGCGGTTTTGACAACCAACATCGCTCCTTCGGATTTCTGTCCATCTGCAAGCAGATCCCGCAGCTATGGGCCGCGGGCGGGTCGTGCCCCAAGACGTGGTGTAGCGTGTGCCTTCCGTCTGGCTCAGCATACTCACCATCCGCTGGCCCTGGCGAGCAGGGCGTCGTTCTTCGTACTCGGCAGGCCAAGGCTCTCCCGGGTCGTCTGCCTGCGTGAGAC
>DASWVS010000156.1:0-10140 GCA_036401135.1 Fimbriimonas sp. | reverse complement strand
CCACGCGGGGCGGTTATCGGAGATCAGGTAGAGCCCGGCGAGGGCGGCGACGAAGGCCAGCGCCCATCCGCCGTAGCTCAGGAAGTACCCCTCCTGGTGCGAGGGGGCCAGCGCGAAGAGCGCCAGGAACACCGCCGCGATCACACCCAGGCCCGCCAGGTGCCGCGTCCGCTCGGGATTCGTTTTCGTCCGAAGTCCCATCGCGAGGAACGCCAACAGGACCATCGGCAGGTAGCCGAAAAGAACCTGGCGGAAGTTCGGAGAGTACGTCTCCGTCGCCGCCCGGGCCTGGAAGACGGGGTCCTCCCGCAGCACGTGGAGGAACCAGAGCGCAGAAGGAATGGCGCCCGCGCCGATGGCCGCCGCCCTTGCGATCCAGGGGAGGGTCGCCTGCCCCCTCGCCAGCGCCATCGTCAGGAACCCCACCATCGTGAAGGCGATCATCAGCACGTCGTAGCTGTGGATGTTCATCAGAACGCCCATCGCGCCCGCCGCCGGCAGCACCGGCTTCCAACTGCCCTGGCTGTCGAGCAGTCCCACCAAGATGAACGAGATGAGGCAGAGGCTCGCCATGAACAGCGAGTTCGTCAACATCGACGGCAGGACGAACCCTTCCGGCTGCCATACGTCCGTGGGCAGGCGCCCGAGCATCGGTGAGGCGAGCATCGAGGGCGTCGACAGGATGATCGCCTGTCCGAAGTTGTGCCAGACGAGGAACCCGAAGCCGCCGCCGATGATCGCCAGGCTCAGCGCGAGCTTGTGGGTGTAGATCGGCACCTCGACCCGTCGGATCAGCCGGCTCAGCAGCCCGATGAAGAGGACGGAGAGCAGGACCCGGGCGATATGGGCGGCGAGGGGGATGCCGGTAACCTTCGCGAGGAGCCCGATCGCGAAGAAATAGAGGTTGACCGTGAGCCCGGGCTGGGGATCCGTCGTGAACCGGTTGTCCATGAGGAACCGCCCGTCCATCGCTTGCCGCATCCATGCGGCGTACACCATGTGGTCGTCGGTGTTGTACTGGAAGCCGAGGTACTCGCTGCTCCGCGAGGTTCCGAAATACGCCAGCAAGGCGGGGAGGGCGATGACGATCGCCGTCGCCGCCGCGATCAGGCCGGTGAAATTGAGCAGACCCCGACGCTGCTTGTCCGGAGTGAGTTCAAGCACCTAAGTAACCGCTCCCTGCACAGGAGCCATTGTATCCCTATCGGGAAACTACTGCGGAACCGGTCTACCCATCGATTTGTAAATCGACACGATCATTTGCGAATTGTTCTTCGCTTCTTCGTTGTTCGGATCGATTTTGAGCGCTTCCCGATACAGCCCCAGCGCCTTCTTGTACTTGAGCTTGCGGTCCAGGACGCTGCTGGTCATCGCCGCCGTCCCGTACCGGACCGTCGCCACCACGTACCGTTTCTTGGTCGTCGGGTCCTTCTTCTTCGCGTAGGCGGCCTTCGTCGCGACGTAGTCCTTCTCGCACGTCTTGAGCTGCTTGATCTCGCTCGGCGACGGCTTCGCTCCGGCATAGTTCTGGGCCATTGCCGTCGCGGCGACGACCGACAGAACGAGCATCAGTACACGTTTCATAAGCCCGTGTTATACCGCGGTCGGCGTGTTCCGGGATGCCAACGCCGTAGCAACCTCCGACTCGAGCCTTCGGGCGAGCCCCAAAGCGTCCGAGGGATGCAGCCGCTTCTCCCGCGAGGCTGTTTCGGCGAGTCGGAGCGCGTCGACGAGGCTCTCGGGAAGGATCCGGTCCCTCTCCCCCTCCGAAGCGTCCCGGGGGATCTTGTACGCGAAACGGATCGTCTGGTCCGCCGAATCGATCGCCGCTCGAAGCGCGACCGTGCTCTTCTTCCCCCGCCGGAAGGTTTCGGCGATCGCGTCCACCAGCTCGCGGGAGCTCCGCTGGACCGTGTGCGCCCGCTCCGGGTAACCGAACCGCACTCCCAGTCCGGCCGCGGCCACGAGGAAGGCGAGAAGGATCTGGTACCAGGACACGACCGCCCAGTCGCCGATCCTCGCCATCAGCCCGGGATCTCGAACGCTGCCGAACGTCGCCGTCGCGAATACGACTCGCCCGGCTTCGCCCGTCGTCGCCGCAACCAGCCCTTGCAGGAACTCGGCGTTGTCGTGCCGATCGATGAACCGGTTCGTGGCGAGTGTCCCGTCCCGCAGCGCGAGGATACGGCCCTTACCAACCGTCCAGCCGGACGCGTACGGCTCGCTGGGGCCCTGCCACAGGTCCACCTGCGTGCCGACCCCCGGAAAGAGGAGGCCCAGCAGCAGCGGGTCTTCGTAGTCCGGCAGCGAAACCTTGAAGGCCTTTTGCGACGCGGCGTTCCGGATCGTGGCCGGAGGCGCTTCGATCAGTCGCCGCGACACGTCGATGTAGTTCTCCGCATAGGGCAGGACCAGCACCGTCCCCCCGTCGGCGGCGAACTGCCGAAGATGCTGGAAGATCGGGCTTTCCGGAGCGCTTTCAGGCGCTTCCCCCGAGTAGCGCTCCCGGTTGACGAAAGCCACCGCCAGATCGTTCGGCCCGACTCCGGGCTTGGAGCGGTGGTCGATCGAGACCTCGTAGCCGGTTCTTCGGAGCACCTCGGCCCAAGCGGCCGTGCCGCTGGGGCCGTACGAAAGCGGGTCCGGGTTGGCGGCGACGTCGCGCTGTCCGAGCGAGGCCATCGTCGCCGCCACCGCGAGCAGCCCCATCAGCACCCAGGCGACCGACCAGAGCGTGCGCGGCCACTTCATGCCGGCACCGCCTCCGTCGCCTGCTTAACGTCCGCGTAGACCTGCCGGAACTGGCTCACGTCCTCGGCGCCCCGCACGATCTTCCCGTACCAAACGACGTCGAACGCCTTCGTCGGGGTCCGGAAGTCGATCTGAGCCGGCATGCGCGGGCTTCTCGAGAGGCGCTCGAGGTGCTCCCAGTTCGTCTGACCCCGGTCGAATCGTCCGACGCCCGTCTCGTCGAAGCGCAGCAGACAGGCCAGGTATAGGCAGCGGACCGCGCGCCGGAAGTCGCCCTGCGCCTCCAGCTTGTCCGCCATCTCGAGCCATTCGTCCGCAGTGCGCTCGGGCTCGTCCTCCTCCAAAATCGCCGAGGCCTTGCGGGACAGGTTCAGCCGCCACTGGTAGTGCCGCGCCACGAAATACGCGAAGACGACGACCGCGACCCCGAGCAACGTCCAGGCGAGCCACGTGAGCCACGGCCCGATCCTCGGCATCTGCCACTCCGGCCGATCCCGGTCGGGCCGCTTCAGGAGGTTCGCCAGCCGTTCGAGGGCTCGGCTGAGCCAGTTGCTGCTCTCCGTGATCCCCGGGTCGCGGTAGAGGGGCGACCGCTTGATCTCGCGGGCCGCTTCCGTCGCCCTCCCCGTCGGCGGGCTCGCTTCCCGCAACGCGACGAGCTTTACGAGGGAGCGAAGGTGCTCGAGCTGGGCCTCGCGCCGGTTCGGCGGGGCCGTGCGGACGGCCTGCGCCGCCTTCCCAATCTCCGGGTCCTTGGCGAGCCCGCTCCGCTCCAGGTTGGCTACGATCCGATCGACGTTCGTCTCCGACTCGATCGCCGAGGCCGCCTTCGAAGCGCTCTGCGCCGAGGCGAGGGAGATCGAAACGATCAGGCTAACGGCAATGCGACGCCAGAACATCGATATCGTAGCCCTCCATACGGATGCGTCGTTCGAAGTAGATGACGGTGATCGTCGTCGCCCAGATCGGTACGAGCGCCCAGACCATCAGAAACGCCGGGACGAGGTCCACCACCGAGAGCAGAAGGCTCTGCATCGGCAGCCCGATCGTCACGTCCTCGATCATGCCGCGGAGCCCCAGGACCGACAGCGTCACCCACGACCCCAGTTGGATGATCGCGGCGATGAACACCATCAGCGAATAGAGCGACCATACGGTGTTGGTCCCTGGCACGTGGTACTTGGACCCCTTCATCAGCCGCCTGCTCCGGCGCGCCGACTCCGCCCCGTCCAGCCGCTCCAGGATCGCGATCGGTACGACCAGCGAGTGCGCCGCCACCACGTAGAGGAAGAACCCGATCCCGCCGAGCGCCGCCACCACCCCCACGAGCGTCACCACGCCCGCGACCGCGCTCGACTCGGGGGTGAGGTCGGCGAGCCATCCCCCGAGGAACATCAGCCCGATCCCAAGCAGCGGTCCCCCCAGCGCGACCAGGAACTCGCGGACGACCACGAGAAAGATCCGCGGAAGATACTCGGTCGCATCGCGCTGCGCCTGGTTTTCGACCGTCGGCCGCCCCACTAGGTAGTTCGCCGCGAGCCCCACCACCAGCCCGGTGATGTACGTCAGGCCCGTCAGGAAAAGAGGCCCGCCCACGAGGATCGACAGCGCGAGCAGCATCGCCGCCTCGGAGAGTTGGGTCGAAACCGACCCCGGATCGCGCGTGCTCTGCATCGCCGGCCACACGTAGCTGGTGAAGAACGCGTACGCCGCGAGGCAGAACAGGCTCGGAACGAGCGACAGCTTCAGGAACGACCAGCCCAGCGCCCGGTACACCCCCATCGCCTGATCGAGGATCTCTCCGCTCGTCATCGGACGCAGCCGCGCGCGCCGCTCGCTTGCGACGATCCGCTCCGATAGGTAACGGCCGAGAGAATCAGACGTCATTAGAATTCAGTGTATCCGTACTTCGTCGACGTGGACGGTGGGCATTAAGAACGGCTCCAGGCGATACGCGCAGATAGACTTCCTACCATGACGACTCTTATTGCACTTACCGCGCTCTTGGCTCCCCCCGCGCCAGGCATCCTCGACTACGTTCAGACGAACTTGAAAGACGCCACGTTCGTCGCCAAGATCGTCAAGGGCGACCAGCGCGAGCTGCGAAAGATCAACAGCGACTTCGGCCAGTCCTACCGGTTCCAGACCGTCAACATACGCGCCAAAGAACCGTTTATGCTCAGGCTCGAAGCCAACGTCGACGACACCAGCATCCTCTACGTCGTCGACGGGCCGAACCTCCTGATCAACATCCCGCGCGCGAAAATCAAGAGCCGGCAGAACCTCAGCAACAAGCCCGGCCGTCGCCAGACCTTCATGGACTTCGGCCTCCTGACGCCCTCGCTGTTCAAAGGCTTCTTCAACGCAAAGTTCGTCCGCCAGGACCGCGCCACCGGCGACGCCGTGTTCGATCTCAGCTACGCGGATGAAAAGGCCGACGACGACAGCCGCCACCGCATCTGGGTCGATCCCCAGAAGAAGATCATGTCGAAGCGCGAGTGGTACGACCAGAAGGGACAGCAGATCGCGACCTTCTTCTACGAGAACCCGGTGCAGACCGGGGGCATCTGGATGCCGACGCAGCTCACCGTCCGCAACAACGACAACAAGGTCGCGGGCGTCACCCGCTACTCCTCGTTCAAGGTCAATACCGGCCTCTCCGACTCGCTGTTCGACGCGAAGTAGGGCGCGGGTCCCTTATCCGTAGTAGCGGGTAAGGGACTCGCTCAGCGCGTTCGCCGTGAAGTTCACCAGCGGGATGCTCACCTCGTACCGCATCCGCGTCGGCCCGACGAGCGCGATCACCCCCGCCTCGTTCTCCCCCACGTAGAAGCTGTGCCTCACGACGGAGAGCTGGCGGAGCCGCTCGTCGCGGTTCTCCCTCCCGATCGTCACGGTCCGAGGCCCTGCCCCGGGACCGACCGCCTCGTACAGAACGTCCGACTCGGTGAGCTGCTCGAGAAGCTCCGAGAGCGAACCCACGTCCCGCTGGAACTCCGGCTGGCCGAAAAGGAACTCCTCCCCTTCCACCACCGTGTGCCCCCGCGTCAGGTCCCGGGCCATCGACCGCAGGCTCGTCCACAGCGTCGACAGAAGCCGGTCGATCGCCAGGTTTCCCAGCCCCGCCGGCGCCTTCGTCCGCGTGATCTGCCTCAAGGTGCGCCCCGTGATCGCCGCCGAAAGCTGCTCGTTGGCGAGTCCGACGTCGTCCAGCGTCAACCCCGGCGGACAATCGACCATCCGGTTTTCGACGTGCCCGTTGCTCAGGATCAGGACGAGCAGCGCCCGAGCCGGGCCGAGCGCGCTGACCACCGCGTTGCGCACCGTCACGTCGGCGTCCCGCACCGTCGTCGCCACGCTCAGCAGGTGCGTCAGTCGGCTGAGGACGCTCGCGGTGTCGCGCAGCAGCCCCTGCAGGGCGTCCCCCTCGTCGGTCGTGTCCCGCACGCGCTGTTTCGTGGACTGCTCCAGCTCGCGCTTCAGGATCAGCCGGTCGACGTAGTAGCGGTATCCAAGGTCGCTGGGAATCCGCCCCGCGCTCGTGTGGGGCTGCTCCAGATAGCCGAGGTCCGACATCTCCGCCATCTCGTTCCGAACCGTCGCCGACTTGACCCCCAACGGGTACTTCTCAAGCAGCGCGCCGGACCCGACCGGCTCGGCCGTCAGCACATACTCCACCACGATCGCGCGCAGGATCGTCTGTTGACGCGGGTCTAGCTCTCGCATCCGTATCTATTCTACGTTCAACGCCGTCTAGCAATACGTGATATCTCTCGTGGCCGCCGTGTTCCTCCTCCAACCGGCGGCACCTGCCCAGCAACTCCTCGACAATCTCCGACTCTCCCTCAGCACCGGCTCCGAAGCTCGCGTCCTGTCCAAGTTCGCCCGGCCCGAGGACGCCGCCTATCTCCTCCGGATGGCCAAGAACCGGGGCGGACTCCGGAACGTGCGCGTCGCGATCTTCCCCACGCCGCCGGGCTGGGGTTCGGCCCCCTACTGGGCGGTTTTCCACACCTTCCAGGACATCGAGTCGGACCACGATCCCGTCCACGAGTTGATCCGGACCGAAGACGGTCTCCTGGTGGGCCGCGAGGTGCCGGAACGACTGGCGAACTTCAACCGCATCACCAAGGCCGCCGTCTCCGCCCGCATCCGCGAAACCCAAAGCTCGGCGTCGATCACCGCCAACCTCGCGATGCAGGGAGCCGACGCGAAGAAGGCCACCCTCTTTCGCCTGAACGACGTCTACCGGCTCGAAGTCGCGACCGTGAACGCTTCCCCCGCCGACGTCGTGGTTGCCGGCGACGCCGTCGTGCCGGAGGTCAAGGAGGGCCAGGTCCTGAGGGCGGGGAGTCTGATCGTGCCCTGGACCACCAAGCCCCTGCAGAACGCCTCCTTCGGCTATTCCGGCACCGTCGCCACGACCGGCGAGGACAAGGTCAACAGCCGACTCTGCTACCTCACCGCCTGGTGGGTGCCGAGCACCGCCCGGCTCCCCCACCCCACCAACGTCACCGTCGAAGGCCCCGGCGACTGGGAAATCCGCAGCGAGGGCGTTCTGAAGAAGAGCGCTCGGAACGGCAACCGGCAGACCGTCTCCTACGAATGCGACCTGCCGATCTCCTACCCCAAGATCGTCGGCGGCCGGTACAGGCTCGCCGGATCACTCACCGACCGGGGACGCCTCTTCCGGGCGTACCAGTTCGAACCCGTCGATTCCGCCAGGGGCCGCCAGACCGTCGAACTCGCCGCCAAGGCCGTCGCCTGGATGGAGGACCGGCTCGCCAAGTTCCCGTTCCCCGGCTACGACACCTTCGACGCCGAAGGCTATTACGGGATCGAGAGCTACAGCTACACGCTCCTCGAGAAGAACATCGTCAACCGCTTCGTCAGCCACGAGATCGGCCACACCTACTTCGGCGGCATGGCCCCCAGCGCCTACGTCGTCGACTCCTGGAACGAGTCCGTGACCCAGTACGTCGACAGCGTCCTCTACCTGCAGAACGCCGACCGCTCTCTGGAGCAGGGGCTGCGCTCGACGAACCTGAAGGCTCCCCTCTCGGTCATGGCCGAGCCGCACGACTGGCAGGGGCACAGCTACATGCGCGGTGCCTTCGTCATGCGCATGCTCGAGCATGAGATCGGCCTCGACGCCACGATGAAGGGGCTGAAGGCCCTCGTGACCGAGCGGACCGGAAAGGAAACGACGTGGCCCGACCTTCGTCCCGTTTTCGAGAAGGCATCCGGCAGGGACCTCGCCTGGTTCTGGAGCCAGTGGGTGACCGGCGCCGAGTTCCCCAATCTCCAGATCGTCCGCTGGACCAACGAAACCTGGAACGGCAAGAACCAGACCCGGGTGCAGGTCCGACAGAGCGGAACCCCGTCCCCCTTCCGCCTGCGCTACCGGATCCGACTGACCCGCGGCCCCTCCCGGAAGGAGGAGGAGGTGACGATGACCGCGCCCGAAGCCACCTTCAACGTCCCTTCCGACTTCAAGCCTGACAAGGTCGAGCTCGACGTCCTAGGCTACGCGCTGGTGGACGTCGAGCAGACTTGACGGCCTCAGTCGTCGTCCTCGTCCTTCGACTTGCCGAACTCGAGCCCACGCTTGGCGAGACCCTTCCCGTGCGCCCCCGCCCACTCGGCGGGATACCGCGCGTCCGGGCCTTTCGCCGCATGCCAGAGGATCCGGTTGAGAACGTCCTCCTCTGCCTGGTCGGGGCGGGCGAGGTTCAGCCGGTTGCTCAGCATCGCCAGCTCCCGCATCTTCCCGCGATAGGTCTTGGTCGCCGGGTTCATCTCGTCCAGCGGGATCTTGTTCGGCCGAACGTAGTACGGCCCGTAGTTCGGCGTCGTCTGGAAGCACGCCGACATCAGCGGCGACTGCGCGACGTGCAGGGTTCGCGGGCGGATGCCGAGGATCTGCTGCATCGTCCGCAGCACCGACGTCTGGTTGTAGAACTCGCTCACCACCGCCTGTCGGTACGTGTAGGGGCTGACGACGAGGCAAAGGCTTCGATGCCCGTCGACGTGGTCGAACCCGTCCTGCGGGTCGTCCTCGATCACGAAAATCGCCGTCTTCGGCCAGAACGCGCTGTGCGTGATCGCGTCCACGACCCGGCCGAGGGCGAGGTCGTTGTCGGCCACGTGCGCCCGCGGCGTCGGCATCCCCTCCGCAAGCCCCGAGGCATGGTCCTGGGGAAGGTATAGCAGCGTGAGGTTCGGCATCTTGCCCGATGCCTTCATCTTCTCGAACTCCCTCAGGAACGTCTGGGCGCGCAGCACGTCTGGGATCTTCATGTTCCAGCCCGGAGTCTCAAGGTGGCTGTTCTGCTTCAGCCGTTCCACCCCGATGTTGCTGGTGAACTTGATTTTTCCCGCCCCCGACTGGAAGTCGCGGAAGATGTCGAGGAACGTCGCGCTCTCCGGCACCGGCTCCGCGTAGTCGAACTCTCCGAAGTTGCGGAAGGTCTTGCCCGCGTCGAGCACCGAGTCCCAAAGGAAGCCGGTCGACGTCACCGACAGCGGATCGTCCCCGAAAGGATAGCTTCGGGTCCAGCCGCCGAACGACCGCTCGAAGTACGGCGTCGCGTTCCCCTCGACGCTCCACGCGTGGCCGTCCGCCGAGTTGACGCCGTTGCAGTAGTAGTTGTCCAAAAGCACGAACTGCTCGGCGAGCGCATGGTGGTTCGGCGTCACGTCGTAGCCGTAGATGCAGAGCGAGGGGTCGCCGTCTCCCTTCTCGATGTCTCCGAAGACCTGGTCGTACGTTCGGTTCTCTTTCAGGATGTAGACCACGTGCTCGATGACCGAAGGCTCCCCCAGACGCTCCGGCACCGGCACCGGCCTTGCGTCGATCCGTGCGGGTGCGGCTGCGGCCTCCATCGGGCTCGGCGTCAGGAGCGGGATGTGTTGCCAGGCGATCGTTCCCGAATACTGGTAGACGTTGTGGCCTTTGGCGTCGGCGGGCCGAGGGCCCCGTCCGGCGCCTTTGATCGACGCCACCACGAGACGCCCATCGATCTCCTGGATCGCCCCCGGGTACCACTGGGTCGGAATCCGCGCCACGAGTCGCTCGATCCCCGTGTTCCTCCCGAACACCGCGACCTCGCTCTTGCCCCCCAGGGAGACGTAGAGCCGGCTGCCGTCCGGGCTGAAGGAGAGCGCCCCGGGGGCGGTGCCGTGGTACCGTTCGCCGAACCCGATCCGACGGAGGAGCTTTTTGCTCCCGGGATCCACGACCGCCACCGCGTCGTTGTTGCCCTCCGCGATGTAGAGGTTGCCTTCCGGGGAAAGCGCGATCTCCATCGGCTGTCGCCCGAGCTTCACTTTGCTCGTCGCCTTGCCGCTCTCCAGGTCGATAAAGACCACCGAGCCGTTGGTGGCGAT
>DASWVS010000155.1:0-8153 GCA_036401135.1 Fimbriimonas sp. | reverse complement strand
GACCGAGCGGCTGGGGGAAGTCCCACCTGCTCGACGCGGTTGTCCACCGGCTCACCCGCGAAACGGCGGAGGCCGTCGAGGCGCGGCCCGCTTCCGACTTCCTGCTCAACCCCTCGAGGCAAGAGCCTGCCACGCTCATCCTGGACGACGTTCAGGAAGTGCTCTCCAAAGCCAAGCTTCGGCTGTCCCTGCGCCTGGTTCTGGAGCGGCGGGTCCGGACCAACAAGCCGACCCTGCTCGCCTTCACCCTCCCCAAAGTCTCGCGCCAGATGAAAGGCGTCCTCCCCTCGCCGAGGGAGTGGACCGTGGCGACGATCGCCGCCCCCGAGCCGGAGGAGCGGGTGCTCCTGCTGAACCAGCTCGCCAAGGCCGAAGGCCTCGCCTTCTCGCCCGCCCTGGGCCGAATCGTCGCCCTCCAGATGCACGGCAACGGACGGACGCTCGCGGGGGCGACCAAGCGTCTCCGGCTGGCCGGCTCCTCCTGGCTCGACACGCGGGCCACCCTCCGCGCCTGCGGCCTCCTCGACGCCTTCTTCGCCGACAACAGCTCGTGGGACCTGAAGCATCGGATCCTCCGCTTGGCGACGGCGAACCGCGTCCGATTCGGCAAGGTGTCGGTCCTCGACATGTCGCTCTACGTCATGCTCCATGTGGCCGAGCTGGGCGAGGCCGACATCGCGCGCTCGGCGGAGATCTCGCCCACCGAGGTCTACCTGCGGGCGAACCGGTTCCAAAAGCAGTCCGAGGAAAGCGCCGAGATGCGGACCTACGTCGCCCAGTTCGTCGAGATGGTCGTCTCGGACCTCGCCTCCGAAGCATCTCCGGAATAGCCCGCCCAAAGACCGGAAACCGAATCTTTCCTTCGTCGTCACAGTCCTATTCAACGTAGGAATAGACATGACACCCGGAGAGACGTCTCGGACTCTTGAGCTGCTCGAGAAGGCGATCGAACAGGCGCCCAAGGACAACCCCCGCCTGCAGAACTATCTGGCGGCGCTGCGCACGGCGCTGCAGAGCGAAGGCCAGGAGCGCGAAGAGACCCAGAAGCTCCTCGCCGAGTACGAGGAGGCCTACAACAAGCTCACCGCGCCGGCGAACCGCCTCGGGGTGTTCATCCAGTGGCTCGAGGAGGAGGAGACCAAGGAGAAGCTCGCCCTGATCGCCCTCGGCGACCAGGAGTTCCTCTCTCAGGTCGATCCGAAGGCGTCCGAGGACGCGCTCAAGGCCGGCGCCCGCGTCAAGGTGAACGAGGCGTACGCCGTTCTCGGCACCGTCCCCCCCAGCGTCAGCGGCGGCATGATCAAGGTCGGCGAGGCGCTCGAGGACGGCCGCCTGAGGGTCGGCTCCGAAACTCCCGGCTCCGACGGCCGGCTCGTCCTGCGCGCGGAGAACCTTCTGGAGACGAAGATCCATGCCGGCGACGAGGTTCGGCTCGACCCCAGCGGCCGCTTCGCCGTCGAGCACTACGAGAAGCAGGAGTCGCGCGACTACTTCCTCGAAGAGGTCCCCCAGATCCCGTGGGAGAAGGTCGGCGGCCAGCAGGAAGCGATCCAGCTCATCAAGGACACGATCGAACAGCCCCTGTTGCACCCGGAGATCTTCGCCCGCTTCGACCAGAAGCCGGTCAAAGGGATCCTCCTGTTCGGCCCTCCCGGATGCGGCAAGACGCTCATCGGCAAGGCGGTCGCCTACAACCTGACCCAGGAGTACAGCCGCCAGGTCGGCCACCCGGTGAAGGAATACTTCATGGCGATCTCCGGTCCGAAGATCCTGAACATGTGGCTCGGCGAAACCGAGCGCATGGTCCGCGAGATCTTCAAGACGGCCCGCGAGAAGGCCAAGGAAGGGCGTCTCGTCTTCATCTTCATGGACGAGGCGGAGGCGGTCCTGCGGACCCGGTCCAGCGGCCGCTACCTGAACATCTCGAACACCGTCGTCCCCCAGTTCTGCGCCGAACTCGACGGACTCCAGTCGCTGGACAACGTCGTGCTCATGCTCACCAGCAACCGCCCCGACTACATCGATCCGGCGGTGCTGCGACCGGGGCGCATCGATCGCAAGGTGAAGGTGAACCGGCCCGACAAGGCTTCGGCCAAGCAGATCCTCGGCATCTACCTCCACGCCGGCATCCCGCTCGACCCCGAGGTCATGAAACGGAACGACAACGAGGTCGACTGCGCCCGGATGGAGCTCATCGAGGCCACCACCGACTACATCTGGAGGAAGAACCGGGACACCGAGTTCCTCAAGGTTTTCCTCAAAGACGGTCGGACCGAAACCCTGTATTACGGCGACCTGATCTCGGGCGCCCTGCTCAAGAGCGTCGTCGACCGGGCGAAGGAGTACGCGATCAAACGCGCCATCGCCGATCCCAAGGGCGAAGCGGGGGTGACCTACGAGGACCTCACCGCCGCCGTCGACCGGGAGTACAAGGAGAACGAGATCTTCCCCAAGAGCGACACCATGGAAGATTGGCTCCAGCTCATCGACTACGCTCCCGAGAACGTGGCGAACGTCAAACCGATCGGCACCTCTCGCGGCGAGGAGCTGACAAAGAAGGCCGTGATCTAGCACTCGGAAACCCGGCGGCCTCCCCAGGGCGAAGCCGCGAGCCTGAAGCGACAAAAATCGATGAGGCCGAAGTGCCCCAGCGCATCTTCGGCCGCAAAACCGCGCTCTCCGTGGTAACTTCGGTTAAACGGTTTTGTTCAAATGAGCGGCTTCATCAAAAGCACTTCGTTTCTGGTGTACCATGGGCTCGTTCCAGCTGTTTCTGCGGGGTTTTTATGCGGTTTAAAGGCGGCCGATTTCCGGCCTTGACGGGTTCTCTTGTTTCTCTTCGACGCCTCGGGTCCGGGGCCTTCCTTTCTTTTCTGTTGGCGGGGCTCGGCGCGGTATCCGCCGGTGCGGAAGTGGTCGATGTCACCGAATTGCTCGGCCAGAGCGGCACCCGCCCCATCGAGTTCGCCAGGGGCGGCGCTCTCGTCGGCCTCTATCATTTCGTCTGGTTCGAGGAGGACCCTTACCCGCGCTTCATCTACCTGAACGGCACCGCCCGAACGATCGACTTCGGGCAGGGCGCGATCGACATCGCCGGCGTGACGGCGACGGGCGAGGCCGCAGGCACGTGGTCCGACTACGAAACGTTCGCCTCGAACGCCTTCCTCTCGACCTCCGGCGGCACCCGGCTTCTTGGGAAGGCCGGCAAAGCCCAGAGCGAAGCGGTAGGCCTCAGCGAAGCCGGCATGGTCGCCGGCAGCGTCTTCGACGACTCCGAAAGAACGGCCGTCGTATGGCCCGCCGGCCAGCCGGACCAGCCCACCGTACTCATGCCTTCGCCAAGTTGGGCGATCGACATCGACGAATCGGGCACCGTTCTGCTGCAGGGCCCCGCCACCGTAGGTGCGTTCACCCGGACCCACCCCTACCTCTGGCGCCGAGGACGCCTGATCGACCTGGCCGAGAACCTCGACCTCTCGAGCTTCCCCAGCGCCACCCCTCCCGACGTGTTCGTCCAGCGCATCGGCGACTCGACCGGGCTCGTGTTCACCGTCGCCGGAAAGACGCTGGCGGGCGAGCCGGTCCATCGCGTCGTCACCCGGGTTTGGCAGAACTACCGGCAGGCGACCCCGGACCTCGTGGGGGACACCTTCGCCGTCCTTTCGGTCCCGCTCTCAGGCGACGTGCTTTTCCGATTCGAAGGCCGGCCGTACCTGTCGAGGAAGAACGGGATCCTCGATCTCTTTGCCCGAGCGGGCGTCTCCGACGGCTACCATGCCGCCTCGGTCGAAGCCCAGTCCAACGGCGGCGTGGTCGTCTTTCGCCACCCAAGGCCGGGCACCGAATCCGCGCCCGTCGACGAATTGAAGGCGCTGGGAACGGATGGAAGGCTCTATCGGCTCGACGTCGGCCGTGAAGGACGGATCGAACGGATCACTTCGCGAGGAGAGGTTTTTGGCACCTACACCGACGCGGTCGAGCTGTACTGGTTCGAACAGGGCCACGCCTTCCGGTGGCACGAGGGCAAGCTGACGTTCCTGAACGTCCCCAGCGCGAACAACACCTGGACGTGGGCCAGCAACGACTCCGGAGACTCCATCGGGACCTACGACACGAACCGCGGCAAAAGGGCCTTCCTCCTCCGCCGGGGGCAGGTGCGCGATCTCGGCATCTCCGCCCAGAGCCTCGGCGAGTACCGCTTTCGCATCCCCTACCTGGTCAGCCCCGACGGACGGTTCACCGCCAACACCAGCGACGGACGGACCCTCCTGATCACCGAAGACCCCCTCGCCGTTCCCGACGCCTATTCGGTAGTGGCGAACCAGGCGCGGACCGCGGACCCGGACGAGGGGGTTCTCGCGAACGACCAGGGCGACCGCCTCGCCGCTTCCCTTTCCAGCCCGCCCAGCCACGGGGTGGTCGATCTTAGGCTGGACGGATCCTTCCGGTATGAGCCTGCACCCGGCTACACGGGCGCCGACAGCTTCCAGTACCACATCTCTCGGGATGGGACGGTCTACGGTTCGGCGACCGTCAGTCTGGAAGTGGTTTCCGTGAACGCAGCCCCCGTCGTCACGGACGGGCTGGACCGCGTGATCGAGCCGACCTGGTTCTCCGCCCCGAACCAGATCGCCGTCATCGTTGCCTCGGCGAGCGATGAAAACGACCCGCCCCACGCCCTCAGGTACGAGTGGACCAAGGGAGGCAAACCGGTCTGCGAGGGTCCGAAGCTGGTCGCCGGCCTGCCGCTCGGCGACCATACGTTCACGGTGACGGTCCGTGACCCCCACGGGGGGACCGCCTCTCGAAACGTGACGGTCTCGGTCGTCGACCGAACGCCCCCCGTGATCTGGGGTGAGTTCGAGCCGATCCAAAAGACGGCCACGAGCTCGGCCGGCAGCATTGTCGAATACGAGCCGTTCTACGCCTACGACGAGATCGACGGCGAAGTCCCCGCCCGCTGCTCCCGCGCGTCCGGAACGCTTTTCCCCCTCGGAAAGTCGACGCTCCGAATCGTCGCCCAGGACCGGGCCGGCAACCGCGCCGTGGAGCAGGTCCCCGTGCATATCGCCTATCAGGGCGTCGTTTCGGTCTCGTCCTCCTCCGTGCAGGCCGGAGCGCCGATCGAGGCCCGCTTCTCGATGTCCGACGCCAGCTTTGGCATCGCCGACGCGAGCGGGAAGCTATGGGTCAAGAAGGTCGGAGCGAACCAGACCGCGGTCGATGCGGGAGCCCTCGCGTACGATGCCGGCGACCAGCGCTACGAGCGCGTATGGAACACCGAAGGCTTGTCGCCGGGCACCTACACCCTGCGGTTCGACATGGGAGACGGCGTGCACCGGTCGGTTCAGGTGGAGGTGGCGCCGTAACCGGAGCGCCTCCCGCCCGCGGGTATACTCCTCGTTTGCCGCAAGGCTCTCTGCTTCATCGAGGCATGGACCCCATGCCCCCGAAGCCTCAATGTCCATAGAGAGTGAATATGAACCGAAAGTACGAAGCTTTTTACATTGTCAAGCCGGACCTGGCCGATGCCGAAGTCCAGAAGATCGCCGACCGATTCAAGGGAGTCGTCGAGGAGCGAGGCGGCAGCGTCGAGCGAGCCGGCAAGTGGGACAAGCGCAAGCTTGCCTACGAGATCAAGGGTTTCAAAGAGGGCAACTACATCCTCATGAATTTCGAGGCCGATCCGAAGGTGCCGGCCGAGCTGAACCGCCTTATGAGGATTTCCGACGACGTCATCCGGCACCGAGTTTTCCTGCTCGAAGATGGAAGCGAGGAATAGATCCTAATGAGCCTTAACCGTGTCGTTCTCATCGGACGCCTCACCCGCGACCCCGAGTTCCGCACTACCCCGAACGGCAAGAACTACGCCGCTTTCGGGATCGCCGTCCAAAAGCGCATCAAGCCCCAGGATCCGAACGAGCGCGATGCCGACTTCTTCAACATCAAGGTCTGGGGCCAGTCCGCCGAGTATGTGAAGAACTACCTGACCAAGGGCCGCCTCGTCTCGATCGACGGCCGCCTCGAAACCCGCCGCTACACGGACCAGCAGGGGGTTCAGAAGGATATCTTCGAGATCGTGGCCGACAACGTCCAGGGACTCGACCGCCCTCGCGACGATTCGGGCGCCGCGCCTTCCGGCAACACCGGCTACTCCTCGGGCGGGGGAGCACCCCGACCGGCCGCACCGGCCGAGGACGAGTACGACCCGTTCGCCGACGAATAGCCGCCTGCGGCGCACAAAGAAGAGAGGCCGGTCGGAGTTCCGACCGGCCTCTTCGTCGATCTCAGGCTACTGGGCGACGACCGTCTTCTGGCTGCTGAAGTTGCCGGTGCCGTTCGCGTTCACCGGCGCAACCCGATAGGTGTATTCGGCACCTGGGATCGCGGTCGTGTCGTTGAACGACGTGGTCGGGTTGTTGTTGGCCACCAGCCTCCACACCGGATCGCCGTGCAGCAGCCGCCACACGTGGTAGCCGGTCGCGCTGCCGTGGGCCGACCAGGACAGGGCGATGTTGCCGGGCGTGGCCGTCGGGTTGTACAGGGTCACGGCGGTCATCCGGGTGGTACCCGGCTGAACCGAGATCTCCTGCGACCGAAGGCTCTGGCCGTTCGCCGACACCGCCGTCACTTTATAGTAGTAGGTGACGAGGTTGGTCACGTTGTAGTCCGTATGGCCGTTGCCGACGCCCACCGCGAGTGCCGCCATGCCCTGTCCGCCTGCGGTGGTCGAACGATAGACGTTATAGGTCGAGGCGCCCAGCACGGGTTCCCAATCCAACGAGGCGTAGCCGCTGCCGGGAATCCCGTAGAGACCGACCGGGACCTGCGGAGCGGAGCTTCCAGGCCGTCCGGAGACCGTGTTGGACCGTCCGCCCGAACCGTCCGTGTTTACCGGATAGACGTAGTAGTAGTAGCGCACTCCGGGCGTGACCGCGGTGTCGAAGTAGCGCGGATCGGCGACGTTGTAAGCGTGCAGCTTGTAGTCGCCGCTCGAACCTACCGCGCGGAACACGTTGTATTTGGTCGCACCAGGCACCGCCTCCCAGTAGAGCCGGATCGACGCCGCCAGCGTGTGGCTCGTCACGATCGGCGCTGCCGGCGACGTTCCGCCAGGATTGCCGCTGATCTCGGGAGAGAGCGGGCCCTGGCCGTTCTGGTCGACGGGCGCCCACTTGTAGTAGTAGGTCGTTCCGGGCGAGACGTTGCTGTCGCTGAAGGACGAACCGAGGTTCACCTTGTACGGCATCGAGCTGTAAACGCCCGGGGTGGTCGTCCGGTAGAGGTTGTAGCTCGTTGCGCCGGCCACCGGCTCCACGTACACGCCGAGCGAGCTGCTGTAGTTGAAGACCCAGCCCCCGAACGGAGCCGGCAACGGCGGGTTCCCCGCGGTGACATTGACCTGGTTGTTGTTGTCGCCGGTGCCGTCCGCGTTCACGCCCGCGACCATGTATCGGTAGTCGACGCCCGGCTTGGCGGTTCCGTCGATGTAGGAGCCGTAGGTCGCGTCGACCGCCGGCTTCACCCCGACCCGGAGAACCAGCCAGCCCTCGTTGTCGGCGTTGCGGAAAAGGGTGTAGCTCGCCGCGTTCGGCACCAGGTCCCAATACAGGTTGATCTTGCCCGCCACCGGATACGCCGCCAACTGCGGCGTGCCAAGAACCGTGCTTCCCGGCTTGCCGCTCGCCGCCGCCGAATACTTGCCCTCGGTCCCGCTGTAGACCGCGCGGACTTTGTAGAAGTAACGGGTGCCGGCAACGATGTCCGGGTCCCAAAGGCTTGTGCCGCCCGTGTTCTTGAAGAGCTTGACGTTCGTCGAGGTGGACCCGCGATAGACGTTGTAGGAGTCGGCTCCCACGACCGGGTTCCAATAAACGGTGTTTCCGTTGGATGCGGCCCGAACGTAGATCCCGTAAGGCCCGGCCAGCTGTAGGCTTCCCGCCTTGGCCGAGACGGTGGCGCTGTAGTAGCCGATCCCGTTGGGCGATCCGGGATAGACATAGTAGCTGTACGTGTAGCCGTCATTGACCGCAAGGTCGGTGTAGGAACGGCCGGTCTGCTGGCTATAGAACTCCCACGGTTCGCTTCCGCGCCTTCGGAACAGGATGTAGAACGTCGCGCCGGGGCTCTCGGTCCAGTTGAGGGTGATGCGG